>NZ_CAXLMO010000039.1:0-42091 GCF_964187635.1 Candidatus Seribacter sulfatis
GAAAAATCCCTATCCCGTATCGAGGATGTTGATATGGCAATCACGGCAAGCAGGCTGGCCCGGGCGGAAATAAAGATGCAGTCCACAACCGCTATATTTGCACAGGCTAACAAATTATTTAACCAAAGAAATTATGTGGATGAGTTACTATCTTAAGGAACTATTGTAAAGACTACCCCTTGTTTCACATTTTGCCATCTTTGAAAATCGGCTGAAAAGATAGCTCTTTTTTCATCGAGTTGACTTTTTACAGATTTTAATAATTTGAAGCGTGGATGAAGCGAGTGAATATCGTTTTTCATCATTTCTAAATCCAAAAGTTTTTTTTGTAGTTGTATTTTTTGCTCCAAAGCAGTTCTCGATAATTCTTTAATATGCTCTATTCCCATTGCGAGTTCTTGATTAAGTGAGGCTTTTAATTTTGTCAGATTTTTAGTAACTTCTTTTTTCAAAATCGGTTCCAAATCTTGATTAACAAGCATTCTTTGTAATCGATCAATACTGGTAAGAAATTCTTCTACAGATCCAAAAGTAGATAGTTCGTTGATGGTAAGATATTCATTTGGATCTTTCTTACTGAGATGAATTTTTTCGATTTCTAAGAGTGCGGCAACATACGAATTAATTTCGTTTGTGGTCTGTATGAGTTCAGAACGGATCGCGATTTCTTCGATCGATTGGCTTGAGCTGTTTTCATTTTCCTCTTGTATTTGTTCGGCCAATTGTAATTGATTTTGCTCCAACATTGTAATTTCCTTTCGTTGCTTGAGTAACTTATTCACAAGTGGTTTATCTCTTGATTCTTGTCCTAGATCTCTCTTGTAGGTGTCAATAATCGCTTTAGCGAGGAGAGTTGATGCTTTGCTCGAGTGCCCCCGGACTGTTAATAACAACTGATTCTTGGCCTTAATCTCTAAAGCAATTGAGTAGAGTGATTGCAAAATTGCAGATTCGGGTTCTGAAAAAAAATCATTTATAAAAGGACTAAAAATTAGTTCCTTCGCTGTTGGGTTTTTATCTAGAGTTTCCAAAAGCGAGGCAATGAAAGTATCCCCCTTAATGGCTTCTTTGTGCATATGGGCGAAATTGGAATTCTTATGCAATACCTCAAGGATTATTTTTGTTTCTGCCCAGGCGTTTGATTTTTCCAAATGGGCACTTTCTTGCAGGAACGGGGTGGAAGAGTTCATCTCATTCTTTTCCGTAATCTGCTCTTTTAATGCGATTAAGGAATCTTCATATGCAAGGGCAGAATCTTTTTCGATTTGGTCGTAATAAAAGCCAACCCCAAAAACAGTTAAAGTAATCAATATAAGCAATACGCTTTGCCACGGATGCATGAGAATAGTAAAAAAAACATTTAGCATTAATGCAACAAGTTATCACACCTCCAATGAAAGCCATCCTGGGTGGTTGCATTCGGTGGGGAGGTTGCATTAGGTTGACAAAAGAATTTATTCAATTTTCCATGTAGTTGTTTTGGAAGAAGATCCTATCCCTTTTGACTTTTCAAGAAAGTTAACTGCATTGCAGAGACCCCTGTACGCCTACATACTTACGCTTCTTCCGAATCGGACGGAGGCAGAGGATGTTTTACAGGAGACAAACCTCATTCTTTGTCGAAAAGCAAAAGAATATGACCCGGATGGGCATTTTCAAGGATGGGCATTTAACATCGCTCGGTATCAAGTGATGGGCCATATGTCAAAATTCAAGCGCAGTAAATTATACTTCAGCCCCGATTTGATCGAAAATCTCGCAGAGGAATCGGCTGATATAATACAGATGGACTTATCCCGGAAGGCACTGCAAATTTGCTATGAACTACTGCCAAAGCACATGAAAGCAATGGCGCAGTTACGGTTTAGAGAGGATAAAAGTTTAAGTGAAATATCCGAGGCATTGAAACGACCTATGGGTTCTGTTTCGGCCACATTACATCGAATTCGTATCAATTTAATTGCCTGCGTAAAAGAAAAAATTCCCTCCATAGAGGCAGAAATGGATTCATAAAAAGTCTTCTGCAAAAAGAAAGTCGAATTTTTTTGTAAGAAAATTCCGGTTGGTGCTAAGTACTTGTATACCAACTTTTATCCTATGAGAACTTACCCCAATAAATTATCTGAGGTTGAATTGTTAACATCCAAGATTTTGGATGATAATTTTACCGAAGAAGAACTACACCGATTAAATAGCCTGTTGAAGGGGAGTAAATCGGCACGAACGAGGTATTCAGAATTAACGATTCAAGATTCATTATTGCATTGGGAGTCAGTAGATTATTTGGAAACCGCAAATTCGGGGAACGGTCGATCTTCAATTATTACTTTTCCCGTTATCACTTCAATTGCGGCAGCAATAGTCGCATTATTTGGAGTATGGCGTTTTCACACGACCGATGTAAATCCTGGTCTGGATGCAAAAGAAGTCGCACTTTACACAAACCAAGCTTCTCCCGGCAAAAGTAATTTTCCGGATCTCACTTCTTTTCCAAACTTAACTTTTGAGCAATCTGACACCGCACAATCTTCCCCATCACTTAATTTACCGTTTAATTCCCAACTCGCCAGGTCGGTAGTCGCTCGAAATGATGCTGCATATGGAATAGAAATTCTGAGAAAAAATAAAAGTTTCGGAGTGGGAGGAGTCGTTGAATTTGCGAATGATATTTCCAGTTGGAAAAGAACGGAACATCTTTCAGTGCCTGCAGAGAATGGTATTTTACCAATGGAGGGGGAAGAAATGATAAAATTCTCCTCGATGAATGTAGATGTGCATGCACAAGTTGCTGAAATTTCGGAGACTTTACAAATCCTAGATGTAAGGGAGGTAAGCCAAGAAGACAAAGACATGACTGCCTATCTCCAGACCAGTTTGTATTTCAACAAAGGCGTGAGCATTGCCGGCGACTCCACAGAATTTGCACTCTCTTTCCATGCGATTGCAAGTGACGCGAATAATGAAAATACTTCGATTGGGTATCAGGACTATTTACTAGATAGCGATGTGAATCCCTCCACTTGGGAGGAACTGAAAAAAGACTTCATGCTACCATCCGGAACCGAATTTGTAATCGTTTCTATGACTGCAAAAAAAGAAGGTCCTAATGCACTGCTTCCTGATATTGGAGGACACTATGCAGATGGGCTTTCGATCAATCTCTTGATTGATCGAAAAGATACAATCGGACCGCTCTGATAAAAGCATAAAAATATTCGGTTGTTCTTGACAACGAACATGCCTGAGGAATGGTGAGGGGCATGAAATTTCTTCTTTTTTTTCTCTTTTTGACCCAAGCATATGGGGGTACATGGCCAAATTTTGGCGGTCCTCTACGTAATCAAATTTCGGATGAGAAAGGATTAAAAACAGATTGGGAGGAGGAAGAGCCAAAAAGATTATGGGAACTTAATATTGGCCTCGGTTATTCTTCAGTAATAGAGGTGGGTGGGTTCGCTTACACGCAGGGTCATTCAGAGGGTCGAAATACATTATATTGCGTTGAAGCGTTGACCGGTAAAGAAATTTGGCAACACAGTTATCCCTGTGAAAAAGCACCAAAGTTTTTTGACGGTGGGAGCCGTGCCACTCCCACAATAGCAAATGGAATTTTATACCTAGGTAGTCACGAGGGAGACTTTTATGCCTTAGATGCCAAGAGTGGCCAAATTTTATGGACAAAAAATTTGATAAAGGATTTTGATGGAAGGCGACCAATGTGGGGGTATTCTGGCTCTCCATTAGTAGTTAAAAGTAAGCTAATTCTAGAGACGGGTTCGGCGAATGGCTCATTAGTCTGCTTAGATGCCAAAAAGGGTGATGTGATTTGGAGGAGTGGGGAAAATGAGGCGGGATATGCTTCGCCCATGCTTAATTCAAAAAATGAAATTCTTATTTTTAATGAATTTGGGATTGTCAGTCACGAAATTCTCACAGGAAAAGTAATAAAATCGTATCAGCATAAGACCCGTTATGGAATCAACGCAGCACAACCAATGCTTTATGGAGATCGTATCCTGATCAGTTCTGCATATGGAAAAGGAGCTGCTTTGGTTGATTTTACAAAACGGGTTCCTACTGCAATATGGGAATCAGAATCTTTCTCATGTCAAATGGCGAGTTTGGTGAAAAAAGGGCAGTATGGCTTTGGAATACATGGGCAAGCGGGTGGGCGCTCTGAACAGTCAAAACTTTTTTGCATAGACCTGGCGACCGGTAAAGAGAAATGGAGTGAAAAAGGCTTCGGACTTGGTACAGTACTTCTTGTACGGGATACGCTGGTCATTCTCAGTGATCGCGGAGAATTGTGTTTGGCGGAGGCAAATAACAGGCAATTTATCGAATTGGCTCGATTCCAAGTTTTATCAGGAAAAAATAATTGGACTCCTCCCACTTATCTAAATGGAAAGATGCATTGTCGAAATTCCAAAGGAAATTGGGTTTGTTTGAAGATGGGGGAATAAATTATGTATGATCGATCGGTAGATTTCTTTCTTCATTGATTCGCTCCGACAATCGAGTAAGCAATTCAAGGAAATGTTCTTTTTCATTGGAAGAAAGACAAGAAAGAGCCTCCGACTCCAATTTCTCCGCAATTTTTTTCCCTTTGTGGAATAAGGAACTCCCAAGTTTAGTTTGAAAAATATTTTTTTTCCTGTGGTCCGTTGCATTGGCTTTTCTTCGAACTAAATTTAATTGCTCCATTCTCTTCATTAAGCCGGCAATGTTATTCGAGTCAGTAAACATCAACTCGGCAAGTTTTACCTGCGATATTTGCCCCGCAGGAAATTCATGAAGCCAACGAAGGGCAATGTATTGATCGGGGGTAAGTCCTACCGTTTTTACCCGTTTCATAAAAGTACTGTTTAACTTATTCCAGCACTCTCTAAGTAGCGGAGGTAATCTTTTGGGTGTTTGAATGAGCGGTTTCACCTTGAATTATAAAATAGTGTTTTTAGACCTTCGGTATTTGACAATATAGTACATACAAGTACTAATTTAAAATAAATCCACATTAATCTGAATTATCCAATGATTTATCAAATATTTACCACTTGCTTGATCTTTACTTTTCTTTCCAGTTGTTCTCCGGTTAGCAGTTCCAAGAGGGTTTCTAAGGAAGAGGTCAAAACACTCACCATGGACCAGGATTGGCTTTTTTGGCGTGGGCCGGACGGAAGCGGAGTCTCTAAGCAGACCAATTTGCCTGATATTCTTAGTTTAGATGATGAATCTCTTTTGTGGAGCCACGAAATACAAGGCGGTGGAGTACCCGTAATTGCTGGGGGTAGGGCATACCAATTCGGTTATTATGGGGTAGAAGAGGAGTTGAAGGAGGCCTTGGTTTGCTTTGATGCGGCATCCGGTGAAATTCTTTGGGAGCGTACTCATAGTGATTTCATAAGTGATATTGTTTATAATAGATATGGAGTAGGAGCCGCTTCGGTCGATCCTGCTACTGGAAATGTTTACTTCCAAACTAGTCCAGGATTATTAATTGGGTATGACTCGGATGGAAATAAGTTATGGGAGCGTTCATTAATGGAGGAGTTTGCCCGACTAACATTTCCTAATGGGCGGACAGGTGGGCCTTGCGTGGATGGAGATTTAGTGATCATTCACGCAATTACCGCTAATTGGGGCAAACAAGGACCTGCGCGGGATCGATTTTATGCATTTGATAAAAATACTGGAGATTTAGTTTGGTCATCGACTCCTGGAATTACCCCGAAAGACAGTTCTTTTTCGCCTTTAACATTTGAAGATTTGCCAAGTGGAAGAAGAGTCTTTTACAGTGGAACGGGTTGCGGACATGTGGTTTGCATCGATGCACGTACTGGACAGCCTTTGTGGCGATTTCAGATGTCGTACGGAGGAGTCAATTCCGGAGTAGTGATTCACGAAAACTCTGTGATTGCGGTTCACGGTAAGGAAAATATTGATTCTTCCACCATTGGCAGAATGGTCGCGATTCAAAAACCCAAAAAACTTCCCTTGTTAAATGAAGAAATTCTAATTCTTGGAAAAGAGGATGAGGTTTGGAGGAATAATTCAATGGAAGCATTTACGAGCACTCCAGTTTATAAAGATGATCGAGTCTATTCTACGATTAAACGCGGCGAACTCATTTGTTTAGATGCTGGTACAGGAGAAGAAATCTGGACTTTAAAATTGGCACCCGATCAGGTTCATGCCTCCCCCGTTTGGGCGGATGGAAAACTTTTTGTTCCCATGTTTGACGGTCAAGTTTCAGTAGTGAAGGACACAGGTCAGGAAGGCGTTATATTAAGCCAGGTTCAACTTGATGGTTCGTGTTTAGCGGGTCCGGCAGTGGCGCACGGGCGAGTATTTGTTCAATCCAAAAAAAGACTTTATTGCTTTGGTTCTAATAAAGTCGCTCCTGCATTTATTTCCCATCAATCAGAAAAAGAACTCAGCAGTCAAAAAGCCGTTTCCTTGCAAGTAATTCCTGCAGAGTTTGCGCTTAAGTCAGGAGATTCACTCGCCTTTAAGGTTTTTTCTTTGAATGAGAATGGCCAAAGAATTGCTGAAATCAAAGAGGGCTTAAGTTGGGCAAAATGGATTCCGCCAACTGCAAAAGTTCAATCTAAAGTAGATGCAGAAATAAGGCCTAACGGAATCTTGGTAGCCGAAAAGGATGCCACGCTTTCTGCAGGTGCTATTCGGGTAAGTAAGGGTGACTTGCACGGGGTTACTCGAGGCCGGATCCTACAGGACTTACCCTATGAAGAAAATTTTGAGGAAGGATTTTCATTAACCCAGAAAAGTTCGGACCAAATCCCATTTTCTTATGCTCCCCTTGCCTGGCTTGGAGCAAGAATGAGATGGCAGGTACAGGAGCTATCAGGAAATTTAGTGGCCGGTAATACTTTGGATCGAATTTTATTTCAACGGGCTATTAATTTTGTTGGGCATAAGGATATGAATAATTATACTGCTGAAGCCGATGTTATGACAGATGGGGATCGTCGTATAAAATCAAATATTGGGTTAATTAATCAGCGTTATATATTTGCATTGATTGGAAATGGGCAAAAGTTAGAAATTATTTCAAACTACGATCGATTTAGGCATTCCGTCCCGTTTTCTTTTAAGACAAATATTTGGTATACACTAAAAACCCGGGTTGACATTCTCGAGGATGGAACGGGCATGATTCGGGCTAAAGCTTGGCCAAAATCGGCCGAAGAACCAGACCAATGGACTATCGAGGTGGCACATGAAACTCCCCACTTACAAGGTGCTCCAGGTGTTTATGCAATGTCACCTCAGAGTAAGAAGAAGGTATATTTCGATAATTTGTCTATCCGCTATAACAATTAATTTAAATCTCTATGAAATTACACATGATCAATAAATCAACAGTCCCACTCGTTATATTCCTTTTTTCGATGTCCAGTTTGCTCGGCGCAGATTGGCCCATGTGGGGAAAAGATGGAAGTAGAAATATGGTCTCCGATGAAAAGAAAATTACTTTCGATTTCGTGGCGGGTGAAATGAGTGACGATGAAGTGGTGGATATGAAAACCACGAAAAACCTTAGATGGGTGGCGAAATTGGGATCTCAGGCATATGGAAATGTAACCATTGGAAACGGTTGTGTATTTGTCGGAACCAATAATGAGTCGCCCCGCGATCCAGGAAAAAAAGGAGACCGAGGAGTAGTGATGTGCTTGGATGAAAAATCGGGCGAATTAAAGTGGCAATTAGTTATACCCAAGCTCGGTGCAGGAAAGGTGAGTGATTGGGAGTATATTGGCATTTGTTCCTCTACCGCAATAGACGGCGATAAAGTTTATGTTGTTACAAATCGCTGTGAGGTAGTCTGTTTGGACATTCATGGTTTAACTAATGGAAATGACGGTCCCTTTAAAGACGAGGCATCCTATATCAAACCAAAGGGGATGTCAGATGCTCTGAATGAAAAATTAGATGCTGATATCCTTTGGATGTATGACATGCGGGACGAATTGGGAGTTTTTCCGCACAATGTAACGAGTTCTTCTCCGGTAATTATTGGTGATACAGTATATGTTGCGACTTCTAACGGGGTGGATTGGTCACATACGAACATACCCAGCCCACTTTCACCGAGTTGGATTGCCCTCAACAAGACCACGGGTGAATTAATTGGGGAAGATGGTTCCGGAGCAAGTGAAAATGCACTACATGCGGCTTGGTCTTCATTAACCTATGGTAATGTCGATGGGGCTGAAATTTTGATATGGGGCGGAACGGATGGATTTTGTTATGGTTATAATAACAAAACAGAGAAAGATGCCGATGGGTATGATTTGTTTCAACCCATCTGGAAGGTTGATTGTAATGAACCCAATTACCGCAAAGATTCGGACGGAAAGAAAATTCCTTATGCCACTCCTCCTGGACCAAGTGAATTAATTGGGACGCCAGTTTTGTATGAAGGAAAAGTGTACTGTGCGATCGGTCAGGATCCAGAGCATGGAGATGGGGTCGGGAGACTCTCCTGTATCGATGCAAAGACGGGCAAAATAGTCTGGAAATACACAGATGTGGGTCGAACCATATCCACGGTATCTATTGCCGATGATTTGGTCTACATCGCAGAATATGCCGGGCTAATCCATTGTGTAGATGCAAACACTGGAAAAGTATATTGGACCCACGATTCATTTAGCCGGATTTGGGGTTCCACTCTCATTGCCGATGGAAAACTTATTTTAGGAAATGAGGATGGCGATTTATTGGTAATGGATCATGGAAAATCGAAACCGAAAGTGAAGACAATAAACATGGGTGCTCCTGTTTATAGTTCCCCTGTCGTTGCAAACGGCGTTCTTTATATCGGTACGCAAACACATCTATACGCAATCGGAAAATAGAGGTGAATTCTTTATCCAGCCTAATGAAAAAAAGAGTTATTTGGTTCCTTTTCCTACTTCTTTTCATTGTGCACCAAGATTTTTGGTGGTGGGATGATGCCTTTCTTGTTTTTGATTTCTTACCAATAGGATTAGCTTTCCATGCCGGTTTTTCAATCGTGTGTGCAATTTTAGGTTGGGCAGCAATTAAGTATGCATGGCCGCACGATTTGGAACGATTTGCCGAAGAAAATAACGACGAGGAGAATGCCATATAATGACTACCCTAATTGTAATAATTCTTTACCTGTGCTTACTACTTGGACTAGGTTTTTTTAGTAGTCGTTTATTTAGGGGTACGAGCAAAGACTACTTCGTTGCAAGCCATAGTATTGGGCCTTTTTTACTGTTAATGAGTGTTTTTGGTACAACTATGACCGCCTTTGCATTAGTTGGCTCGACTGGAAAATCTTTTGAAAGAGGGATCGGAACTTATGGTTTAATGGCTTCGATCAGTGGTCTTGTACATGCTGGTATATTTTTTCTTATTGGGATTCGATTGTGGGCTTTTGGGAAAAAGTATGGATATATTACTCAAATCCAATTTTTTCGGGCTCGGTTTGAATCAGATGGGTTGGGCTATTTACTTTTTCCAATTCTTGTATTGCTCGTTGTTCCTTATCTTTTGATAGGAATAATTGGAGCCGGTAAGACGATCGAGCCGGTTACCGCGGG
Source organism: Candidatus Seribacter sulfatis (assembly GCF_964187635.1). Classification (NCBI taxonomy): domain Bacteria; kingdom Pseudomonadati; phylum Verrucomicrobiota; class Opitutia; order Opitutales; family Candidatus Seribacteraceae; genus Candidatus Seribacter; species Candidatus Seribacter sulfatis. Next base: position 9,597 of record NZ_CAXLMO010000039.1, read on the forward strand.
TGCATTTACAGAAATTTTTACCAACCCTACCGCTCCCCAATGGCTGGGGGGGATACCTCCCTGGCTAACCGGCTTAGTTGTTTCCCTTGTCGTTCTGACTTATGTCTTTATGGGGGGGTCCAGAGGGGCCGCGTATGCGAATACATTTCAGACAATAGTTTTCATGGTGATGGGAGTAGTCGCTTTTGTATATATCATTAATGGATTAGGGGGAATGGAGCAGGCGGGTAAGGTGCCGGCACGAATAACCGAGAAGGGAATAATTGTACAAGATTATCAATTTGATAAAACCACAAAGGAGTTGGTAAAGAATGAAAAACCAAAACCGATTGGACGGGTTACCGATTCAACCACTGTTGATTTATCAAATAAGCAACCTCACTTAGCCCGTACCCCAATCCAGGTGGAATTCAAAAAGAAGAACCCAAAAACAGGAGTAATTTCTTCGTTTGAAAGAGAGCTCGGAATTCCTTTCATTACCTTTTTATCCTACTTCTTTATACCGCTAAGCGTGGGAATGTTTCCCCACCTCTTTCAACATTGGCTTACTGCGAAAAGTGCCAAAGCATTTCGTTTAACCGTAATTGCTCACCCTCTGTGTATTATGGTGGTTTGGGTGCCATGCGTGTTAGTCGGAGTGTGGGCATCGGGAGTGCTTCCGCCCGGTATTCCTCCTCCCGCAGTGTTATCCGCCATGCTTAATTTATTAGTTGGAGATCCCGTGCTAACTGGGCTTTTAACGGCAGGAGTTTTGGCTGCAATCATGTCGTCATTGGATTCTCAATTTCTTTGTCTTGGAACCATATTTACCAATGATATTGTGATCCACCGAGCGGGAAAAAATAAGTACAGTGATAAACAGGTGATATTGATCGCCCGTGTATTTATTGTGGTCATTGTTGCCCTGACTTATGTCCTCGCCATGTGGGCAAAAAATGCCAACGTCTTCGATCTCGCGATTTGGTGTTTTAGCGGATTCTCAGCTCTTTTTCCGGTCGTTTTTGCAGCTTTATATTGGAAGCGGGCAACAAAAGAAGGTGCATTTGCCAGTATCATTGCAGCTCTTATTTCTTGGCTTTATTTCTTTCACCTTTCTGGGTACGGAGGTGAATTGGTGATTGGCCCAGGTATTATTCCAGCCGCAGTTTGTTTTGCCGTGGCAGCAATCGCAATGGTTCTTGTTTCCCTGCTGACAAAACCACCAACGGAAGAAACATTACAAAAATTTTTCCCCTCGGCCAAAAAATTGTAAATTTATTAAATCCTTTTTTAATGGAAACATTATGAGTATAGATGAAAAAGTTAAACATGCGGCAGACGAGCTTGATGCTCATGTTGTAGAAATGATCAAGTGGCATTTTTCGCCAGATACAGGATCTCCCTTTTGGCTTGATTGGGCGAAAGAGCAAAATTGGGATCCCTTGAATGAAATCAAGAACTTTGAGGATATTTGTCAGAAATTCCCTAATTTTGAAGATGAATGGTTGAGGGATCTGCCCAATGAAGTATGGGTTCCCCAACCTTACAAGGGAAAACCTTTTAATATATTTGAAACAGGTGGGACTACAGGTATGCCCAAGCAAAGAATTGGTTGGGACGATTTTCGTATTGATTACACTGCATTCTCCGAAACATTAAAAGACGAGCATTTCCCGCGTGATGATTATTGGATGATGGTCGGTCCTACTGGGCCGCGTCGCTTACGACTCTCGATAGAGCACCTAGCCAATGAGCGAGGTTGTTCGTGTTACTTTGTTGATTTAGACCCGCGATGGGTGAAGAGATTGATTGCGAGTAAGCAATTTGATCAGGCCCGGGCCTACATGGACCATGCCGTGGATCAGGCCTTAACAATTCTGAAGCATCGAAAAGTAAGTGCATTATTCACCACACCGAAATTACTTGAAGCCCTGGCGGAGAGAAAGGATTTGATAAAAGCAGGAATTAAGGGCGTTTTTTGTGGAGGTACTACCATGGACAAGCAATATGCCCGATTTTTAGTCGAGGAAGTATGTGAAGGCGGAAAAATCGGATTTGTACCCACTTATGGAAATACCTTAATGGGTCTTGCCAGGCACCATCCATTTGGTGCAGAAAATGACTACTCAATCGCGTACTATGCTCCACAGCCAAGGGCCGTTCTTCGTGTTATTAACCCCGATACAAATAATACTGTCGACTACGATTCTTGGGGTCGGGTCGAATTAACAACTTTAACGAAAGAATTTTTTATGCCCCGATTTTTGGAGCGTGATGAAGCTTTACGTCGAAAACCTTGGAGCGAGGCTCCATGGGACGGGGTCGCAGAAGTTCGCCCTTTCGGTGCAATGGAAAAAAATATTGTAGAAGGAGTATATTAATATGAATACACCCCATATACCGTGCTTACGTCTTGGAAAAGAGTATCGTAGCTTTAACGAATCAGAAGTAAAAGATTACCGTAACGGTGCGGTAAAAGCTACTATGAGCCAAGTCAATGCCGGCGTAATTCGAAGAGATCTATTAAAGATCGATCAAGCACGTGAGGCACTGCAAAAGTTTACTACCCGAGAATTAATTGATATTAGTGCAAAGGCTGGTGAGTTATTTCTGAATGGAACTCTTCCGCTGGGAGAAGGGGGAAGGTCACAAAGTGGGCAAGATTATCTGGAAACGCTTTCAGCCACCAGTGGTTTACCCCATGTGATGGTAAAAAGAAATATGGATAAAATTCATTATGCTCTTACCCATGTGGAATTAATTTTGAATGGGTTGACCCGCGGGATTGATCCTTCGATTCTAGATCGAGGTTTTGGAGAACAGGCAGGATCTCCCGTATGTTTTTATCCCACAACCAATGCATTGGGCTTAGTTATGCCAAGTAATTCGCCGGCAGTAAACTCACTATGGTTGCCCTCAATTGCACTAAAAATTCCCATTATTATGAAACCGGGTCGGGATGAACCATGGACCCCTTTCAGGCTTATTCAGTCATTTATTGCCGCAGGTTGCCCACGGGAAGCCTTTGGTTTTTATCCCACTGACCATGAGGGTGCGGCGGATATTCTTCGACTTTGCAATCGAGCATTGATTTTTGGAGATAAAAGCACCACTGATTTATATGCGGGCAATCCCGGAGTACAAGTACATGGACCAGGTTTTAGTAAAGTACTGATTGGGGAAGACGAAATTGAAAATTGGCCTGACTTTATTGACGTTATGGCATCCTCTATTTCAGATAATGGTGGTAGAAGTTGCGTAAATGCATCCGCTATCATTGTTCCCAAATATGCAAAGGAAATTGCGGACGCTCTTGGTAAAAGGTTGGGTTCCCTAAAACCGCTACCTGTCGATGACCCGAACGCGGTACTTTCTGGATTTGCAAATCCTAAAATGGGCGAATGGATAGATGGTGCAATCGATGCTGATTTATGCCAGAAAGGGGCGATCGACACTACCGCGATTTATCGTACCGGACCCCGTCTATTACAAGCGGAGGGTGGAACCTATTTATGTCCCACAATTGTCTATTGTGAATCGATGGATCACCCGCTTTCTAACCGCGAGTTCCTATGTCCCTATGCGAGTGTAGTGGAAGTTCCTCAACCAGATATGCTCAATGCAATAGGGCCTACCTTAGTTGTTTCTGCTATCACAAAAGATGAAACATTTAAGAGACAATTACTTTCTGCATCGAATATCGAACGATTAAACCTTGGCCCAATCTCCACAATGAAAATATCTTGGGATCAGCCTCACGAAGGAAATATGTTTGAGTTTCTCTACAAGCGCAGATCAATCGGAATGGCAGCATAATTGACTTTCCATTGCCAATGATAGATTCACACGCAGATGATGTAAAAGGAGATTCTTTTTTTATTGATGGCGAGAAGGCTACTCAAAAAATTATTTATGGAAATGGGGTAATTAATAAGGCGGGGGAAGTAGCTAAGGAATGTGGAAGCAATCTCTTACTTGTTACTGACTCCGGTTTATCTTCTGCGGGGCACCCTCAAAAACTAAAAGAGATTTTCGAACAATCGAATTTGAATGTTACTCTTTTTGACAAGTCTATCGAGAATCCAACTGAATCAAGTGTGCAAAGTTGCGTGCAGGTAGCAAGTGAAGCACATGTTGACTTAATAGTGGGACTGGGAGGAGGAAGTTCTATGGATACTGCAAAAGGATGTAACTTCATTCTTAGTAATGGAGGCAGGATGTCAGACTACTGGGGTATTGGCAAAGCCAGCCAACCAATGCTCCCATTTATTGCAATTCCAACTACCGCGGGCACTGGAAGCGAATGCCAGTCGTTTGCTTTAATTTCAGAGGATCAAACTAATAAAAAAATGGCTTGTGGGGATAAGAAAGCACTTCCTAAAATTACCATTCTGGATCCAGAATTAACTCTTTCTTTACCGAGTTCGGTTACAGCCTGTACTGGAGTTGATGCACTGGCCCATTCGCTTGAATCTTTAGTGACAACTAAAAGAAATCCCAGTTCCAATCGACACGCTCAACTTGCTTTTGATTTAATTCAGAAAAACCTACCATTAGTTTTTGAAAACCCTCAAGATTTAAAAAGTAGGGGAGCGGTATTGCTGGGTGCTTCCCATGCGGGTGCCGCAATTGAAAGAAGTATGCTTGGTGCTGCCCATTCAATGGCGAATCCATTAACCGCAAGCCGTGGAGTGATCCATGGAATTGCGGTGGGCATGGTACTGCCTCAAGTTATGAAATTTAATGCAGAACAAGAGGAGACTAATCGTATTTATGCGGAGGTTGCAAGAAAGTCGGGACTGGCAGGGCCGAATAGCCTAGATTCTGAGGCAACAAGAAATCTCATTGCCCGGGTATGTGAAATCTTGAAGTTAGCTAATATTTCATCCTCGTTAGAGGATTATGGTTTTGTACCTTCAGAGATAAACTCTTTAGCCGCTGCCGCTCAAGAGCAATGGACAGCCAGTTTTAATCCACGATCCATTAATTCAAGTGATTTCAAAAATCTTTATTCTCTTCTTTTTCCGACTGCTACTTGTGAAAATCAGGTCGCTCAGGCAAATTGATTCCAATGAGGAATAATATACTAGTACTCTTTTACGCTCTCTTGTTCATTGTAAGTGGTTCAATTATAGCAAAAAATAAACAAGCTGGAATTGATTGGCCCCGCCATCGGGGTGGAGCTGAATTGAGAGGAATATCACAAGCTAAAATCGGAAAAACTCTTGAGCTTGATTGGGAGTTTAAAACAGGCGATTTTCTTAAATCATCCGTCGTTGTTTCTGGGAACCTTGCTTTCATAGGTGCCGAAACGGGTACCCTTTTTGCGCTATCTTTAGATAATGGAAAGGAAGTGTGGAAATACAAAACGAGTCTTGGGATTGACGCTCCTCCCTTGGTTCATGAGGGCGTCGTTTACACTGGGTCAACAGATGGCTTTCTTTATGCGCTTGATGCTAAAAGTGGGAAGTTAATTTGGAAATATGAAACGGGGGGTGAAATTATGGGGGCGGCCAATCAGGGAATTCGCCCTACTACAAAGGACTCTGTTCTGGTGGTTGGGAGTTATGATAATTTTGTTCATTGCGTAAATGCTAAAACAGGTAAGGTGGTTTGGACATTTGAAACGCAAAACTATGTAAATGGAGTACCGACTATTTCGGAGGGCAAATATGTGGTTATCGGGGGATGTGATTCCGTGCTTTATGTGATAGGGCTAGAGGATGGGAAATTAGTTCGGTCCGTAGAAGTGGAGGCCCCTATTGCGGCTTCAGTCTCGGTTTCCGACGGAATTGGTTATGTGGGAAATATGGACAGAGCGGTCATGGCTTTTGACCTGAAAACGGGAGACATCGTATGGAATTATCGGCAGAAAAGTTTCCCCTACTTTTCATCCCCTGCGGTAACTAAAACCCAGGTTATAATTGGTGGACGGGATAAAGGACTTCATTGTATTAACCGAATTTCGGGAAAGCAGGATTGGCGCTTCTCGGCACGGGGCCGAATTGATAGTTCGCCAGTTGCATCCCCTGCGGTAACTAAAACCCAAGTTATAATTGGTGGACGGGATAAAGGACTTCATTGCATTAACCGAATTTCGGGAAAGCAGGATTGGCGCTTCTCGGCACGGGGCCGAATTGATAGTTCGCCAGTTGTTTCGGGCGATAAAGTAGTATTTGGCTCAATGGATGGAAAACTATATCTTCTTTCAATGAAAGACGGAAAAGAAATTTCATCTTATGAAGTGGGAGAGCCAATTTCATCAACTCCAGCGGTAGTAAATGAAAGAATTCTAGTAAGCTGTGAAGATGGAAATGTGTATGCCTTTAAAGTAAAATTAATCAAATGAGCGATTCAACTTTTATTAAACCTGACTATCAGACTGAAGATGAAACAAAGGCAGGGAATTATTTTGTTTCAAATTACCCTCCTTTTTCTTTTTGGAATGATGAGGATGTTCCCTGCGTAAATAGCATGATTAATAGTCCCTCCCAGGGAACTGCACCATTGGGAATTTATTATCATGTTCCCTTCTGTCGAAAGCGCTGTCATTTTTGCTATTTTAAAGTATATACAGATAAAAACTCGAATGATGTTCGCCGCTACCTCTCGGCCACGATTGAGGAATTGAGGACGTATTCTGAGTCACCTTACTTGCAGGGGCGTAAGCCTAAATTTGTTTATTTTGGTGGTGGTACACCATCCTATTTATCGGCCCAGCAACTTACCGAATTAACCGATCAAATGAAGGCAATCTTGCCATGGGATGAAGCTGAGGAAGTCACCTTTGAGTGCGAACCGGGAACGCTTTCGGAGAAGAAGCTTAGTGTAATCAAAGAATTTGGAGTGACCCGATTAAGTTTAGGGGTCGAGAATTTTAATGATCATATCTTAGGAATTAATGGACGGGCCCATCGCTCGAAAGAAGTTTTTCGAGCTTATGAATTCGCTCGGGGACTTGGTTTTGATAATATTAACATCGATTTGATTGCAGGCATGCTCGAAGAGACTGATGAAAATTGGTCTGATTGTGTGGATCAGGTGGTAGATTTATCTCCGGACTGTGTCACCATTTATCAAATGGAAGTACCATTTAATACCGGGATTTTTAAAAATATGAAGGAGGAGGGCAAGTTAAGTGCTCCTGTAGCAGACTGGCCAACTAAGCGTCGCTGGGTTGCAGAAGCGTATGAAAAATTGGAAAAAGCAGGTTATACGATAACCAGTGCTTACACCGCAGTTAAAAATCCAGAAACTACAAAATTTATTTACCGTGATCGATTATGGTCGGGTGCTGATATGGTTGGCCTGGGGGTATCTTCTTTTGGACATTTGGGTGGTATTCATTATCAAAATATTACCAATATCGATCATTATTGCGACTCCGTGGAAGCTAAAAAAGCTCCCGTTCGACGGGCACTAATGACTCAGGAAGAAGAACGTTTTATCAGGGAACTTATTCTGCAATGGAAATTGGGCCGGGTGGACAAAAAATATTTTCAAAAAAAGTTTGGTATATCTGTAACCGAGCGATTTTCATTAATTATTACGAAGTGGAAAGAAAATGGTGACCTGATAGAAGAAGGAGACTATCTTGTTCTTATACGCGATGCACTTTTACGAGTAGATTCTTTACTTCATCAGTTTTTCTTACCTCACCATCAAGATGCTCGGTATGTGTAAGCGATTGTAATGGCAAATTTATCAAATTTTTCTCCTGACCTTCTTTATCCCTTGAGCTTTATTCGTCGGGCTCGCGGGATTCCGAAATTATCTTTTGAGGAAGTGGACCCCCAGGAAATACCAGATCCCTATTATTCTTTATTAGTACATGAGGGAGACATGACATCCCGGTTGGAAGCATTTCATGAAGATGAAATTAAGGTCCGAAAGTTAAGTTCTTCCAGTGATGGAAAAGCTTATTTTCGAGAAGTTGTACTGCACGCGGAAAACGCTCAGAAAGCGACAGAATATGGTGCAATTGAAATTACCCTGCAGAACTTGGAGGAAGAACTGAGAACAGCAGTAATCGAGGCTCAACGACCCTTGGGGGCGATTCTAAATGAAGCCCGCATTCCCTACTCCAGTGCGCCTCGGGCGTTCCTGAAAATAGTTCCCGACAATGCAATTGTCGACGCATTTGGCTCCGTGGAAGCGGATTATTTATATGGTAGAAGTAATGAAATTACTTCTTACAATGGCGATATAATAGCTCGCATTGTAGAAATATTACCCTCTCTTTGATTAGTTTCTATATTTGTAAAAACAGAAAACCTGACTTGAATAAATACTATCATGATATCCCTTAAAAAAAATTATGATGCAATCGTTGTGGGAGCTGGACCTGCTGGTTCCACAACCGGAGCACTGCTTGCAGAAAAAGGTCGCGACGTATTGATCGTGGAAAAAGAAAAATTCCCCCGTTACCATGTGGGAGAATCATTAATGCCATTTTGTTATTTTCCGCTGGAAAGACTGGGCTTGATTGATACCTTGATGGAGTCTGCAAATCCCCGAAAATACTGTGTCCAATTTGTTCGACAAGACGGCTTTCTTTCGCAGCCCTTTTATTTTTTCCAGCACTTCGACCATCCATCCTCTACCACTTGGCAGGTTTGGCGTTCTGAATTCGATAAAATGATTCTCGACAAAGCACGATCAAATGGTGCTACAGTCATGGAGGAAACGAAAGCCAAGAATTTGATTAAATCGGGCGATCGAGTGGAAGGTATTACAGTCGAGTCCGAAGAGTTTGGATCATTAGAATTACGGGCACCAATTGTAGTAGATGCTTCGGGCCGGGATTGCTTTGCTGCACATAAACAAAAATGGAAGATTCGTGACCCGGAGCTTAAAAAGATTGCACTGTGGACATATTATAAGGGTGCTAAGCGCGACCCCGGGTTGGATGAAGGCGCAACCACGGTTGCTTACCTGCCCAACAAGGGATGGTTTTGGTATATTCCATTGAGCGGTGATATGGTCAGCGTCGGGATTGTGGCGGAGCGGGATTATCTTTTTAATGGATCGACCAAGGATCACGAGGAAATTTTTCAGCGTGAAGTATTGAATAATGAATGGATTAAGGAACATTTGGCCGAAGCCGAACAAACCGGGGAATATCGTATTACCGGAGAATACTCTTACCGTAATCGTTACTGTGCAAGTGAGGGCCTTGTATTAGCTGGTGATGCACTAGGATTTTTAGATCCAGTTTTTTCTTCAGGCGTTTTCCTGGCCTTGAAAAGCGGTGTCATGCTTGCCGATGAAATTGATCTGGCTTTGGATGCCGGCGATCTTTCTGCCAAAAGTTTTGATCGATACGGAAAACGAATGCAATCCTCCATCGAGACGATGAGAAAAATTGTCTATGCATTCTACGATCAGGATTTTAGTTTTGGAGACCTTGCCAAAAGAGGTGATCATTTACGTGCTGCCCTTACTGATTGTTTGATTGGCAATGTGGACGATAATGAATTCCGAGAACTCTTTGATGCCATGTCTGACCTTGCCGACCTTCCCGAGCCAGTGGAGCATGGTTTGACGACTGCTTCCTCGTGAAGCTTGCTTTCCTTACCCCGGGAACGGGGAATTACTACTGCGGTGTTTGCATGCGTGATAATTCCCTCGCCCGTTGCTTGATTGATGCTGGGCATGAGGTTACCATGCTTCCCACTTACCTGCCTCATTTTTTGGATGAAGAACCTGCCGCCGATGAGTTACCTATTTTCTTTGGTGGAATTAATGTCTACTTACAACACAAGTTCTCTCTCTTTCGCCATACCCCCGCCTGGATGGACAAGGCACTTGACAGTAAGTGGCTGCTAAAGAAAGCCGCAGCGAAAAGCGGTATGACATCCAGTAAAGATTTGGGTGAAATTACGCTCTCTACTTTTCGGGGAGAGGATGGGCCTCTTGTTAAAGAAGTACGCAAGGTGGTGGACTGGTTTCACGCTCACGGAAAACCAGATGTTATTCTTCTCTCCACGATCATGCTTGCCGGGATTGGTAAGGTTCTGCGTAGGGAACTAAACATTCCCGTTTTTGGATTTTTACAGGGTGAAGATTCCTTTCTCGATTCTCTGCTTCCAGAGTACAGAAACCAAGCCTGGAAACTTCTTAGAAACGATGTCAGGGAATTGAATGGTTGTATTTCACCAAGCCGATATTTTGGCGAATTTATGGCGACCCGGTTGGAGTTGGAACCGGCAAATGTCCTGCATCATCCAAATGGGATTACCACAGATGGATTTTCTTGTAATGAAAATGTGGTTTCCCCCCCAACGGTTGGATTTCTTGCCCGTCTTTGTCCGTTGAAAGGATTGGATATTTTAATCGACGCATTTCTTATTTTAAAAAAGTCTAGTAAGCATACTGACTTGCGGTTAGAAATCGCAGGTGGAATGACAGGGGAAGATGAGCCTTTTGTTCAGGAACAAAAGGACAAACTCGAGAATGCCGGTCTTTCTGCATGCAGTACTTTTCGACCCAATATTGAACGCGATGAGAAACTCAAATTATTAAGGGGGCTCAATGTGTTTTCCGTTCCTTCGCGCTACCCCGAAGCGTTTGGGCTTTATGTAATCGAAGCGCTGGCGGCAGGTACTCCGGTTGTGCTTCCAAAAAGTGGGGCATTTCCGGAAATTGTGGAGGATACGGGTGGGGGAATTATTTATGAGGAAAATAATCCCAGTGACCTCGCCATTGCACTCGATCAAATATTAAAAGATTCAGAAGTTTCAAAAAAAATGGGAATTTTCGGTCGTGATGTTGTCATGGAAAAGTATTCCAACGAAAAACTGGCAAAATCTTTGGTCGATAATATTCTCGCCCCTGCAATAGCGACTTCCTAATACTGAGAACATGGCAATTGAATTTTCTATCACCCGACGCGTTGAATTTAGCGAGACTGACCTGGCCGGCATCATGCACTTTACCAATTTTTATCGCTGGATGGAAATTTGCGAACATGAATTCCTTCGCAGCGTGGGATTATCCGTGGACATGGAAGATGAGAATGGACGCTTTGGTTGGCCTCGAGTCAAAACATCCTGCCGATTTAAAAGACCTCTTCGTTTTGAGGAGGAAGTGGAGGTGAAATTAATCATTACCGAAATTCGGGATAAATCAATTTCCTACGCCTTTCAATTTTGGAAGGATGAAAGCGGAAAACGGGTAAAAGCTGCAGTCGGAGAAGTCGTGGCTGCATGTGTTAGTTTCGACCAAGCATCGGGGTCAATGGCCCCGATTATGATTCCGGAAGTAGTTCTCGAAAAAATAAATGTTCAGTCGTGAAACTATATTTAAAACAGATGAAAAAAGGATTGTTATGAATTTTTTATATTATGCATTAATTACAGTTGTTTGTTGGGGAACCTATGGTGTTTGCATGCACATTGGCTCAACCAATATGGGAGATAAGGAAAACGGACGAATCATGGCTTTCTTATGGGTCGGGTTGGCATACTTCCTGACCGCAGTGGTCGCACCTCTGATCATTCTTAAGCTGAAAGGGGGTAATATTGCTTTTTGGGCGTATCCGACCAAGGGTTGGCAATGGTCACTAATTGCCGGGACTCTTGGTGCAATTGGAGCATTGGGGGTATTACTTGCTTTTGGAAAAATGTCTTCTCCTGCTTATGTTCCGGTCATTATGTCGATTATTTTTGCGGGTGCACCGATGGTCAATGCAGTGGTAAGCACTACTAAGGAAGGAAATTGGTCCTATGTGAAATGGCCTTTCGTGTTGGGGATTGCGATGGCTGCCTTTGGTGGCTACTTGATTACCAAGCATGCACCCAAGCCGCCGAAGGTGCCCTTAGATACGGTCGCGACTAAACCCTCCTAAGGTTGAGCCATGGAACAATCGGCTGATTTAAAATCTGCTGATCAACCAGATACAATTCGCTGGCCAAAATTTCAGGCCATGTTGGGTGAGTTGGTGGAAAAAAATAGTTTTCAACAATCTCATTGGCCTCAAATTAAGAATGTGAGTCAACTGAATGGATTTGTCCAGTTTCAGGAGCAGTGCCCTTTTACCACCAAGGATATGTTGGCCAAAGACCGGATTGATAATCCGCCCTACGGAACTAACTTAACCTACCCCTTGAATCAATATACCCGTTTCCACCAGACCAGCGGAACTTTGGGAGTCCCAATGGCCTGGTTGGACACGCCGGGTGATTGGCAATGGATGTTGGGAAATTGGGACTTGGTATTGGAAAATGCAGGTGTACAAAAAGGGGAAAAGTGTTTTTTCGCTTTTTCCTTCGGTCCTTTTTTAGGCTTTTGGACCGCCCATGATGCGGCTACTAAGAGGGGTTGCTTGTGCATACCGGGTGGAGGTCAAAGCAGTGAGCAGAGATTAAAAACGATTCTTGAGCAAAAAGCGGATCATCTTTTCTGCACTCCTACTTACGCTCTTCGATTACCCGAGGTTGCGGAAGAGGCCGGAATAGATTTATCGGATAATCATTTACGCTCGATCATAGTTGCGGGCGAAACGGGAGGAAGTCAGCTGAGTTTCCGGGAGAAAATCGCAACACAGTGGCATGGGGTAAAGGTAATTGACCATTACGGGATGACTGAGGTGGGCCCGGTGGCCTATGAGATTCCGGGTGGGCAGGGTGGATTGCGTATTATTGCAGATAGTTACTTCCCTGAAGTCGTCGATTCAAAATCTGGACTCCCGGTTGCCGAAGGTGCACTAGGGGAACTCGTTCTTACTACCCTTGGACGAACTGGCTGTCCCGTTTTGCGCTACCGAACGGGTGATTTGGTAAGATTGGAAACCGGGATGGACCAGCAAGGAAATCCAATATTTGATCTGATTGGGGGAATTTTAGGGCGTACGGATGACATGGTTGTGGTACGCGGAGTAAACCTGTACCCGGCATCCGTGGATGCGGTAATTCGAAGATTTAACCAGGTTCGTGAGTATCGCGTATACAAAGAAAATACTGGTTCAATGGTTGAAATAAAAATTAAAGTGGAGGCGGAACCCGAAATTGCAAAATTAGTGGAAACGGAGTTAAAGGATGCTTTCTCTCTTCGCATTCCGGTTCAATCGGTGGAGGAAGGAAAATTGCCCCGTTTCGAAATGAAGGCAAAAAGATGGGAATAGAATCAATTTAAACGTATCAATTTATGGAAACATTTTTACAACTTACTAATATATCAAAATCCTACCCGTCTCCCGAAGGGGAAGAAAGAGTGGATGTTTTTGGCGAAGTTAATCTGGAAATACCCAAGGGTTCATCGGTGGCCATTGTCGGACCTTCCGGGTCGGGTAAGAGCACGCTTCTTAACTTGATTGGTACTCTGGATAAACCCGACGGTGGAGAAGTTTATGTGGATGGACGGTCGACGGGAAAGTTTACCGTGGCAGAGGCGTCTGAATTTCGTAATCAATCAATCGGGTTTATATTTCAATCTCATCACCTGCTACCTCAATGTACCGTGATGGAGAATGTAATGGTTCCCGCATTGGCCGGATTTGGCAACTTAACGGGAAAGGAACTGCAAAAAAGGGCGATGGAACTATTGGATAAGGTCGGACTTTCCCACCGGGTGAATCATCGGCCGGCTGAAATTTCCGGCGGTGAAAAGCAACGGGTCGCAGTGGCGAGGGCTCTAATCAATCAACCGGACTTGCTTTTAGCGGACGAACCTACCGGGGCCTTGGACAAGATGAATTCAGAAAGGCTGATTGAATTATTGGTTGAATTGAACCAAGCTCTTGCGCTGACCCTTTTGATGGTTACTCATTCTCCAGAGATTGCCAGGCAGATGAAGACGACCTACTTGATGGACGAGGGAAAACTGACCGAGTTTTGAAGATGAGTTTTTGGAAAATAATTGCCAAAAATCTCCTTTATTTTCGCAGACAAAATCTGGGCGTCGCATTGGGTGTCGCGTTGTGTGCAATGGTTTTAATTGGAGCATTGACTGTGGGAGATTCAGTCCGTTCTACTTTATCTAAGATAGCCGAAGCGAGAATTGGCAAAGCAGACATGGCCCTGTTGGCAACCGACGGTTTTTTTCGTGACGAGTTAGCAAATGAAATTTCAACGGAATTGGAAGGTGGAACTGTGGTGGCACCGGTTGTGGTTTCCCGTGGAACGATTTCTCTGCCCGATGGATCGGGGAGGGTGGGGAATGTACAGGTTCTTGGTGTGGAGGAGAGTTTTTGGCAACTAGCCCCGGATATCGCACATTCTCCAATAGGATCGTGGGCGGATCAAAAAAACTGGCCGGAATGGGGAGCGGGTAATTTCTTCGCCAATGAACGGTTACATAAACTCTTGAAGGTGGCAGGGCAGGGCAGGATTATTTTACGCATTGAAGAACCAAGCCTTTTCTCGAGGGATGCTCCTCTGTCGGGCGAGCGGGATAACAAATTCGTCTCTTTTAATGGTAAATTGTCAGGCCCCGTTTCTTCGGACGGATTTGGTCATTTCGGGATTCAGGGAAACCAGCGAGAACCTCTCACATTATTTGTCCCTCTTCAAACACTACAGAAGAGAATGTTTCGTTCTTTTGATGAAGAGAATGGAATAACTGATTTTGCCAATTTCCTCTTGCTGGGCAGATCAGATAAGGGAGTAATTGATGAAAATTCTACCCGCTTCGCTTTGGAAAAATCGTGGACTTTGGCCGATGCAGGGATCAGCGTAAAACTTTTACGGGATACCAGTGCCTTCTCAGTTCGTACACGGCAAGTCTTTCTCAATCCTTCTTTGGAAAAAGCGGCTCTGTCAATCGATTCAGACGCCACTGGTGTGCTCACTTATCTAGTCAACACCATTGAAACGGAAAATGTAGATGGCAATGGTAGTGGGTTGATCCCGTATTCAATGGTTAGTGCAGTCGATCCGAAGAAAGTGTTGTTTATGCCGGATGATTGGAGTGAAGATGAGATCATCCTAAATCAATGGGCAATTGATGATCTCGGTGTAAAAATAGGAGATTCAATTACATTGCGTTATTTTTCTGTGGGTAAGCGTAGAAAACTGGTGGAGGAGAGCAAAAAGTTTATTCTTCGTGGAGTATGCCCCAATCCGCCAAATGTGGTAGAAGGGGAGGAGAGTGACTGGACTCCGCAATTCCCAGGTTTATCAGATGCAGAATCGTGTGGAGAATGGGATACCGGAATTCCAATTACCCATAAGATTCGTCCAAAAGATGAAGAATATTGGAATCAGCACAGGGGAAGTCCGAAGGCATACATCTCACTGAAGGCGGGACAAGAACTTTGGACGAATCGATGGGGTTCTTTGACCGGTTTACGGTTTTCCCGCGAAATTCATTCTCCAATAAAGTTTGAAAATAAACTTAGAAATGTAATGACTGCAAATCAGGCAGGTCTGATATTTCAATCTTTGCGTGCAGATGCAAAAGCCGGAACTGAGTCTCCAGTTGATTTTGGACAGTTATTTTTATCATTTAGTTTTTTTGTCATTATTGCTGCCTTAGCGTTAACGGGGATGCTTTTTGCTTTTTCAATTGAACAAAGGAATCGGCAGGTCGGGCTACTTCTTGCCGTCGGGTTATCACCCCAAAAGGTTAGACTGCTTGTTCTTGGTGAAGGGCTTTGCGTCTCCATCATTGGAGTATTGATTGGGGTTGGACTGGCTGTTCTTTACGGGCAGTCAATGGTAAGTTTATTATCGGGCGATTGGAACGGAGCCGTATCCGGTACAATATTTGAGTATAGTGTAGATCCAAAATCGATTTTAGGGGGTGGAATTGCTGCATTAATAATGTCGATTATTGCAATGTCATGGTCCACGCGTCGGCAGTTGAAATTTGAACCGAGAGAGCTTCTTTCAGCAGGAGAAAATTTGAATCAAAACAATTTGAATCACAAAAAAAGAAAATGGAGCGGTTCGCTCTGTCTTTCAATGATCTTTTTTATTGGAGCAATTGGATTGGTCGCGATTACGGATTTCTCAGCACCGGGAGCTTCGGAAGGTTATTTTGGAGCGGGAGCAATGCTTTTACTTTCAGGAATTTTGTATTTCCGTTATTATTTGGTAAAAAAATTCGGGCAACAAATAACAGTACTCAAGGTTGCAAAAGATTTATCGAATCGAAATATGGGGAGAAGGACTGGACGGAGTCTGGTCACCATGGCATCGATGGCGGCAGGGACATTTTTAGTAGTCAGTACCGGAGCGTTTCGCAAAGGTCCGCCAGTGTCCCCAGAAGATCCTTTATCCGGCACGGGAGGATTCTCATTGATTGGTGAATCTGCGTTACCGATTTATGATGATCTAAATGGTGTGGAAGGACGGGAATTATACGATTTGAATACTACTCTTTTACAAAATACACAGGTAGTTCCAATACGTTTTAGGGAGGGAGATGATGCCAGCTGTTTAAATTTAAATAAGGCGGTCAGACCCAGGATTTACGGAGTCAATCCAAGCGAAATGGCGGGCCGATTTTCTTTTGCTATTGGAGATTGGTCGCAACTGAATAAAATACTCCCAGATGGCAAAATACCAGCGGTGGTGGACCAGAACACAATGATGTGGGCTTTAAAAAAAGGAATTGGAGATGAGATCGAATTTCTCGATGGAGAAGGAAGAAGCTTTTTCGTTCAATTGGTTGCAGCTGTGAAGGGTTCAATTTTACAGGGAGCGATCTATTTACCAGAAGAACAATTTGTAAAAAAGTTTCCTCAACAGGGAGGGTATCGCAGTTTTATGATCAGTGTTCCTCCTTCTGAATCTCAAATGATGCAAGCGTATTTAGAGGAAAAGTTTTCGAATTATGGATTGGAGCTCACCGAATCAATTGATCGTCTTTCCGAATTTCAGAAAGTGGAGAATACTTATCTCTCAATTTTTCAGGGTCTTGGTGGTCTTGGTA
Source organism: Candidatus Seribacter sulfatis (assembly GCF_964187635.1). Taxonomy (NCBI): domain Bacteria; kingdom Pseudomonadati; phylum Verrucomicrobiota; class Opitutia; order Opitutales; family Candidatus Seribacteraceae; genus Candidatus Seribacter; species Candidatus Seribacter sulfatis. Next base: position 26,451 of record NZ_CAXLMO010000039.1, read on the forward strand.
TGTTATTGGGCACAGTTGGGTTGGCCGTCGTGGTGGCAAGGAACTTAATGGAAAGAGGAAAAGAATTTGGTGTAATGGAGGCCTTGGGTTATCGGCTTGGACATTTGAGAAATCTTGCTTTTTCGGAACACTTTACTTTGGCCCTTTGGGGTTTGGGCGTGGGTTCGATTTCTGCTCTTCTTGCAATTGCTCCGGCAATTCTTGGCGAAGTTGGCCAGTTACCGGGGTTGGGATTCCTATACTTTTTCTTCGCTTTGATAATCTTGTGCTTTCTTTGGACTAAATTTTCAGTGAACTTGGTTTTGAGAAAAAGCCAAATAAAGCATTTGCACGATGAGTGAAATCGAATTCGAAATACATTATGAATGTTACAATATTACCGTTATTAATTTTTACTCTTTTAAATATCCCGTTTTTTTTATCCGGTGATTTTGACAATGATATCGTAGAGAACATAAATTCATGGAAAGTTGAATTTGAAGAAAACTTTTCCGGCCTCACTCCCCAAGATGAACCGGAAAACCTATTCATTCTGGATGGTTCTTTTTTGGTAGAACAAAATAAAGCCGGCAACCAATTAGAATTGTCTGGCAGTCCAGTCGGCGACTTTGGATTCATGTTCGGGCCTCGGGTTCGTGAAAAAGCGATGGAATTAAATTTCTCTTTTCTTTCCTCAAAGCAGGGCAGAAGGTATCCAGCAATTGCTGCCGGTATTGGGGGAATTCGCGGATACCGATTTCGCTGGAATGCGTCCACTCGAAAAATCCTTATTTATAATGATGAGACCCTATTGTTGGAAAAAGTATTTACCTGGGAAAGTGACCAGTGGTGGAAAATCCGTTTTCAAGTTATTCCTCTAAAACAGGACAAGAATTTACTAAAATTAAAAATTTGGCCAAGGGATTTAGAGGAACCTAAAACTTGGCTTGTAGAACATTCAGATGATGTTTTATTTAAAGGTGGTAAATGTGTCATTTGGGGATACCCCTATGCGGGAACGCCGATTCAATTTGATGATATTAGGATTTTATCCATTGAAAGATAATAAGACATTTTGGATACGCGTAATGTGTGCCGTGTCCGACCGTTTTTTTAGAAATTTGGAGAAATGAAACGATTTCTTTTTTATTCCTATTCCTGTCAGTGCAATTAAGCGGAGAATCCAATAAGACGGAAAAGATATAATTGGACAGTGACATATTTCCGCTTGCTTCCGACAACTAGAAAAATTCTCTCACAAGAGAATATCCCGTATCGCGAAATTTATTTTGTGTGCGGAAGCTGGGGCTTCGACTGCGGGAAATGAATTAGCAAGGCAGAATATTTCAACTTGGTTTGATAGCCGGATTGTTTCCCAAATAAAAAAAACAGTCTTTTTGATAAGAACTGAAACCTAGATATTCTTGCATTAATCTTATTTATATAGATTATAAAATTTCCGTGCTTAGTATTAATCGAGTGTTTTTTCTTTCATTAGGAAGCGTATGCTTTCTGTTGATACCATTTTTTTGGCTGGCTTTAGTATTCGATTATAAGTCCTTAGAAAATTTTATGTTTACCCTATCACAAAGTTATTTTGTAGGGTATCCCGTACCAGAATTGTTTGGTGCTTCAAATGTTGACTCACCAGTAAGTCAAGTTTTCCGACTTAAAATTTTTCTTTCACTCGCATTGTTAGCCTATGCTCTATTTTTTATTAGTTTATATTCGGTGGAGGAAAATACAAAGCGCATCAAGTTTCTCTTTCGCGGTATCGCAATTCCCCTATTTACTATAGTAATTTTATTTTGGCTCAAATTTCTCGATGAAGATCATATTATAGTTAAGACTGAAAAAACAGAGCTTTTTCTCGCCACTACGATTTCATTAGTTTTATCCATTTTTCTATTTTCCTACTCATTACGATCAAGGAGGAAGGTAATTTCAAAAAGAACACTTGTAGAAGAGAATGTAGAAACTTCTGCTAAAAAGAGTTCATCATCCAGTGCGGATATTCAAGTTGGTGTAACGGATGGTGTATCGAATTCTGAGGACGAGGGCTCGAAATCTGGAGAGGGTGGTGAAGGCGAGTTATTAGGTACAGCTTCCCCGATCGATTCACAACCTACTCAAGGCAATGATTTAGGGAATAGTGAGGAGGGCAAATCATTGGATAATGAAATAACTCAACCCGGAAGTGAAGACATTTTACCAATTATTAATTCAGGTACTCCTCCTAGTCATGAGACTGATAATCAAGGAACTGAGTTAGATAATAACCCTGTTGAAAATAGCGCAACGCTTGCAGGTGAAAATACTGACCTTCAAGAAACGGAAGTACCTTCTGGTAATAATTCAGCAGAGGATGGATTACAAACTCCAGAAACTAGGGTTGGTAATTCGAAGGAAAAAAATTCTAATGAAAGAAGCCCGACTTAAATGATCAATTTCACCAAGGGTTTATTATGTATCCTTTTTTCTTTATTTTGTTTGTACATATTAGAGAGTGCATGCTTTCGCTTAGTTGAAAATTATGCGAACTGGAGACTTACTTTAGCTTGGGGAAAACCTAGCGAAGCTGCCTTCAACTCGATTCTTAAAAAATTACCGCTAGATCATTTTGTCAGGCGACCAACAGATTTACCCAAACCTCAGCATTTGGGCTATTGGGTTGGGGAGGAGGATCAATACTCTTCTAAAGTGATGAGCTTTACCCGGCCAACAAGAGATATTTATGAAAATTACATTCAGACAGTATTTGAACCTCTCGCAAATTATGAAATCCGGGATTATGAAGAGATTCAAGGTGTCGTGTTACCGGGATTAAAAAAGAGTGCAACGGTTGTAGATGTGCAAAAGCAGAAAGCGAGGAGAGTGGGCGATCCTATGGAGTACGCGCATGGAGTTTTTGTAAAGGTTGTTTTAAGAGATAGCTCAGGTTCATATAAAGAACAAAATGCTGAACTCGAATCCAGTTTTGGCTTCATGCTACAACAAGGCTTTGCTTGCGTCGTACTCCCCGTTTTTTCCAGCACAGACCTCATTGAGAAAATTGAAAATTTTAAGAAGAAAGAAAGTTTATTAGCTCGAAACATTTATGCATGGGCAGATGGAAATACTGCTACAATCTTGTTAAAGTCATGCCAAATAAAGCCCAGTTGCTGGCAAGCAATTATGATAACTGATCCAGACGACTTCATTCCTCCCCCTACTGATGTGAAGTTGCCTTGGATGTACTTTGAAATTGATGATGACAGGAGATTAGAGGAAGAAGGCTTAGATCATTTATATCAGTGGATTAATTTAGCTCGTTCTAATGAAAATATTTATGTTTCACGTTTGGCCGGGTTAGTAAGAATAAGCCAAAATTTTTATCTAAATAAATCGATTCCTTCTTCTTTTGCTTCCTATGTCATAAATTGTTCCCGATTTATGAAAGATATTTCGTACGATTTTATCAAACCACAAAATTTTGCTCCGGTTGATGAATCAATTCAGTCCAATTTAATTCCCGAGAATGAACTCGTAGAAACGACAGAGAACTTTCAGGAATTAAACAATTTTGATCTAGGCAGAATAGAAAATTCTATCAGTGTTTTGGAAAAGCAGGAGGAAATTAATCCGCTTGATAATCGTCCGAGTTTTGATTGTGAAATTATAAAGGAATACAGACAAATTAATTCGGATGATCCTAAATTAAAGCTAGTTTCTAATCGTGATTTAATTTTAAAACTAGGTTTGGGTTTTGATGAAATGGGCCAAGGGGTATTAGGGCAAATCAAAACCAAAGACCCCCTTTTTTATCGATATTATATTTCATTGAGAGCAATTGAGGAATCACCGCTTAATTAAGTTTTTATCTTGGATGGGTTTTTAGAATGTAGGTATTGAGAATCAAAAGGGTCCATGAACGAAAATATCTCAAATAGCCTACAAGAGAATATTGAATATATTTTTCATGAAGGAACCGGACGAAATTCTTATCTTTTGATTATTGGCCATGGAGTTGCCTCGAACATGGATGAACCAATTATTCAAAAGTTGGCTGAAAAAGTAGCGGAGCAGGGAATGTCTGTTTTGCGATTCTCTTTTCCTGGTAATGGGAGTTCAGGCGGTCGGTTTGACCAATGTACAATGACTAAGGAAATCGAGGATTTACAATGTATAGTAACCGCGGTCAAAGAACGCGGTTGGCGTCCTATTTATGCCGGTCATAGTATGGGTGCTTCTGTAGGTGCATTGACTGCTGCGGTTGATTCTCGAATTGAATTTTTAATCTCTCTTGCCGGAATCGCCAATACAAAGAACTTTTTTGAGTCAGAATTTGCTATGCTTACTCCTGGTAAGGATAATATGTGGAACGAAGAAACATGTCCATTATCTCAAGAATTTGCAGACGACATAACTCAAATTAATAGTATTGTACCCCGTGTGTCTGGGGTTGAAATTCCGTGGCTTCTTATCCATGGAAAAAGGGATGATGTTATCTCTTGTAAAGAGTCTCAGTCTTTAGTTACAAACTTCGAAAAAACCCGCGAACTTGTAGAAATTGAAGGTGCTGACCACCTTTTTTCTGGTGATGCTCTTCACTTAGCTACTGAGTCAGTGATTGATTGGTTAGGCAGAAAATTACAATCCAACTAAGGGAATCAATCAGCAACACCTCATGAAAAACGGGTAACGCCTGGTACTGGAGGATTCGGAACTGCGAGTTCCATTTCCCAGTCAAAGTTTTCAGGAACGAGGGTTTCTTTAGAATTCAATGCATCGTCATAAGTGATTTTCTGACCTGTGTATGCTACCATTCTACCGAGGATTGCAACCATTGTACTGTGGGCAGCTCGTTCGCCATCATTGAATGGTTTTCCTTTTCGAATGGATTCGAATAATTCATCGTGTTCGCTTTGGTACATATCATTATTTTCTCCTCGATATCTCCATGAATTTTCCCCCGCGTCAATCATATGGCGATTTTTTGCAGAACAGCTTCCTTTTTTCCCAAGTAGTTCAAGCTCATAACTCCCAGCCGTTCCATTTTGTTGCCTAGAGAAATGGTAACCGCGTGCACCGTTTTCCCATTGATAAGCGATTGCAAAATGATCGTAAATATTACCGTATTTATCAGGATCATTGTAAACTTGTCTACCTCCCGAACCTTCAGCGTGTGTAGGTAGTGTCTCGCCCATCGCCCATTGCATCATATCAATACAATGAACTGCTTGTTCAACGATTGAGTCTCCAGAAAGCCATAAGTGAGCATTCCAATTTCTCATTTGAGCCTCGAGATCTCCCCAGCCTTCCTCGCGCTTTTTCTTCCAAACTTCACCCCCGTTATAAGTGCTGTACATTGCATTTATATCCCCTAAGGCTCCGTCCAAAATCCGTCCAAATACATCCTTTTTTGGTTGGTGGTGCCTCCAGCAAAAACCAGACATAAAACTTAAGTTTTTCTCTTTTGCCCTTTTGGCCAGTTCAATTACTTTACGAACACCTTCAGCATCAACCGCTACGGGTTTTTCAAAAAAGCAATGAACCCCTTTTTTAATAGCGTATTCCAAATGTTGTGGGCGAAAGGCGGGGGGAGTGGTTAAGATCACCACATCAACTCCAGAGTCGATGACTTTTTTGTAGGCATCAAAACCAATAAAGGTGGTGTCATCAGTAACCTGATATTTATCTCTTCCTCGAGCCTTAAGAATTCGACTTCGAAGCTTTATTCGATCTTCGAAAAGATCGCCGATAGCAGTGAGGGCAACATTAGGATCTGCATTCATGGCTTGTGCGGCAGCACCACTACCTCTTCCCCCGATCCCTACTAGGCCAATTTTGATAATTTTATCATCTTTGGCAGCATTCGCAATGTAGGGACTGGCTAGCAGGGCACCTGCGGTTAAAGTAGAACCAGTTTTAACAAAATTTCGTCGAGTAGATTGATTGTTCATAGATGTAGGTCAGTTTTATTGATATTAAGTTATTTTAAAAGCAATAAAGTAAGAAAAATTAAACTTCGTTGGTTGAGGTTGGATCTCGAAACATAAAAAAGAAAATCAATAAAACTATTCCTGCCATAATCGCGGGAAAATACCAAATTGCTTCCCAATTCATCCCGGTGGCTAGCTCTTGCTTTGAATTCCACCAACCGTTTAATTCTCCGCCAACGAACATGCCTGCCCCAAGAGTTACAAATGCGATAAACCCCTGGGCACTGGAGCGAATATCTTTGGGGGCAACTTTATCCACATAGAGCTGACCAGTTACAAAAAAGAAGTCGTAGCAAATACCATGAAAAATGACTCCCAAGTAAAGTAATGCGTGTGTTTGAGCATCTGCATTTGCAAAAAGAATATACCGTAGAACCCAGAAAAACATACCAATCATCAGCATTTTTTTCACACCAAGTTTACGAAAAAAATAGGGCACTAGTAAGAGAAAGAAAATTTCTGAAACTTGTCCGAGGGTCATTACGCCTTCTGAATTTGAAATGCCCATTTCCTTTAAAAATCCATTGGCGGACTGAAAGTAAAACGACAGTGGAATGCAGGTAAGAAATGAACAAAATATAAAAATTGCAAAGGATCGATCTTTCATCAGCCTAAACGCTTTGAGTCCCAATACTTCTCCCACAGATACAGTTTTCCCTTTCATTTTTGGAGGCGTATTGGGAAGTGAAAATGCGTATAGGCCAAGTGCGAAGGAGGCGATCGCACCAATTTCAAAAGTTCCTGATGTATTGGCAATTGAACTCCATCCATTTGGGGGTGGGTTCCCGCCTAAAAAAGCGGGCCATGAAAGATGATAAATTCCATTTTCAAAAAAACTGCTACCGACTAATATGCCCGAAGCAATCCAACCAATTGTACCAAGAGTCCGAATCGGTGGGAATTCCCTTTGTGGGTCCATCATATTCTGAAAGGACAGAGAATTTGCTAACGCCAAGGTTGGCATGTAAAAAACTAAATGTAGGAGCAAATAGGGATAAAAACTTTCCCAACTAGTAGCTTGGCCTATCATTAACAAGCTGGCTCCTCCTAAGATGTGCAGCCAGCCATACACTTTTTGGGTCGGAAAAAATCGGTCCGCTATCATTCCAACAATAAAAGGAGAAATAATTGCCGCGACTCCAGTTGCAGCATATGCAGTTCCTCGTAGGCTTGCTTCAATTTCTAAAGTACCAAGAAAGGTCCACATAGGGACATACCAGACTCCCCAAATGAAAAATTGAAGAAACATCATAATACAAAAACGAAAAACTAAGGATGTACTCATATTGGTTTTAAAGTTAACAGTATCTCCGTAAGTGCCAAGAAATAATTACATATATGCAATCATTGTTTGTTCTAAGGTTAATTCCGTATGGCTAATCAGTATTGGCTTCAATCTTTTTTGCTCCTTTTAGCTATGCAATCGTTCCTTTTTTCTCCTCCAATGTATATTTTTTACTCTCCCGAACGAAAAGAGTAAATAGCCCCCAAATTTGCCTGACATGTTTTGGCATATGCGACAATAATGGGGTTTCAAAAAGAAAGTGTGGCGAATGGAATAAGTTAGGTTACCAAGTAATAGCATTGTATTGTAGGTATTTTTCTACTTGAAAGCAGGTTATGAAACCCCGATAAATAAATCTTTTTATTTCAACTCATAACTTCTATGCCTACTATAAAAAAATCCTTTCTTTTATTGTTACCTTTATTTTGTTCTTTCCTGACAGGAGAAGACAAAAAAGTGGTCTTTGTCGCGGGAGCGAAGAGCCATGGTTATTTCTCCCATGAGCACATTGCAGGTTCCAAATTATTAGCCAGGCAACTTGATGAGGCAGATGTGGGATTACAATCTGTTGTTGTGACCGATGGCGGTTACCCTAAAGATCCAAGTGTATTTGACGATGCGGTTGCGATTGTTGTTTATTGTGATGGTGGGGGAAGGCACCTCTTAAACGCTCACCTCAAGGAGTTTGATCGCGTAATGAAGAGGGGGGTTGGCCTGGCTTGTATTCACTATGGCGTGGAGGTACCGAAGGGAGCACCCGGGGATTATTTTCTTAAATGGTTGGGTGGATATTTTGAGACCAATTGGTCGGTAAACCCGCATTGGGTCGCTGAATTTAAGTTATTTCCCCAACATCCCATTAGTTCGGGAGTAAAGCCTTTTTCAATTAAAGATGAATGGTATTATCATATGCGGTTTCGCGAATCGATGAATGGAGTTACTCCCATATTGTCCGCGCTACCATCTGCAGATACATTAAAAAGAAAGGATGGAGCTCATAGCAATAATCCACATGTAAGAGAATCAGTTTTAGACCGTAAAGAAAAACAACATGTTGCGTGGGCTTACCAACGAGGAGAAGAATACAATAATGGACGAGCGTTCGGATTTACTGGTGGGCATAACCATGTAAATTGGGGGTCTGATAATTTTCGTAAGCTTGTTTTGAATGGAATTATTTGGATTTCCAAAGCAAAAGTACCCACAGGTGGGGCCAAAGCGAGTGAGCTGTCAGTTGCTGATTTACAGGCCAATCAGGATTATCCCGCAAAAGGGTGGCCCCCAAGCCAAATTATTCAAAGCATGAAACAATTTAATGGTAAGGCACCAGTAGAATAGGAATTTGTTCAATTTATAATTTCGATCGATATTTTATACCAAAAATTTCTTTATTTATGCTGCTTTTCTTGCCAGTGAAAATAGAGCTTCAAGCTTACAGGTAAAGATTTAGTGACAGATTGTATAGAAAAGATACTATTTCTAGTACCTGAGGGACAATCTCATGAAAGAACTGATGATCTTGCTGGTCTTGCTCGTGCAGCAGATTTAATTGGTCAACTTGGAGACCCTGAGTATCTTCACAAAATCCCTGCACTTTTTTATGAATTTGAGGAACTGGGCATTAATCAATCAATGGGATGCCAAACACTGGGAAGTCTCAGGCGCGGATGACAAAATCGATTAATAGTTCGAACAAAGTGTATACGAATTAAATTTTAAAAGTAATTGATATGAAACACTGCTATTGTAATATTAGGGTATCTTTTTTTAAGGATTTGAAAATTCCCCTATAATTCCCTATGAATAATAAAATACTTTGCGTCGATGATGAAGAATCTATCCTTAAAGGATTTCAACTAAACTTAAGAAAAGACTTTGAACTCCATATGGCTTCTAACGGAGTTGAAGGTTTGGAGGTATTCGACAGGGAAAAAGGATTTGCACTTGTGTTATCTGATATGCGAATGCCAGAGATGAACGGGGCAACAATGCTCTCTGAAATTAAGAAGAGAGATCCCGAAGTGGTCACCGTTTTATTGACCGGGCATACAGATTTTGAATCCGCAATGGCAGCAGTGAATGACGGTAATGTATTTCGTATGTTATCCAAGCCATGCCCTCCCCAAACATTAGTTAAAGTATTGCGAGCGGGGTTAGAGCAGCACGACTTAATTCGGAGTAAGCGAATATTATTGGATAAAACTTTGCGCGGAGCAGTGGATGCGCTTGCCCAATCACTTTCCACGGTAAAACCACTTTTCTTCGGAAGAGCGCAACGGGTGGGGCGACTGTCCAATGAATTAGCAGAAATGCTAAATATACCCAACCGGTGGCGAGTCGATGTAGCGAGCGTTTTTTCGCAACTTGGCTATATTTCATTACCAGAATCTGTTTCAGAGGATGTTTATCATAAAAGAGATTTAAGCTCTGAAGTAAAAAAGTTGGTGAAACAGGTACCGATTGACACCCAAAACTTAATCTCCAAAATTCCCGGACTGGAAGAGGTCGATGCCATTCTGCAAAAATTAGAGATTCAACACCGATTTGAAAAAGAAGACGGCTCGGGTGTTCGTTCGCTTGCTTCTATTTTACGGGTCAGCTTAGATTTCGACTTTTATGAAGAACTTGGCCACGATCGGAGTGTAATTGTACAGACTTTAAAGAGTCGGAGTAATGATTATGACCCAATAATAACTGATTCCTTGTCCAATTTATTGGTGGTCGCTGAAAAAAAATTCCATCTCGAGGAAATACCAATTAAAGAGTTAGAAATTGGAATGCGTTTAGCTCAGGAATTAAGATTAGATGACGGTTTCTTGATTGCATCCTGCGGTGCAGATGTTGATCGACAGCTCCTCAAGGTAATTCGTAATTATAATTCCTGTTATGCGGAAAGCCCGTTTCCAAGAAAACTACAAGTCACAGTACCAGTGACTTCTTAAGAATTTTATATGTATACGCTTTGAAAGTAAGAACATATATTTGGATACTTTCATCAGCGAGTATAGGAGGTGCACTGTTAGTGGGAATTTTTGGGTGGTGGATGTTTCGTAGCACCAATCAATTAGCAAATGAACTTCACCAGGAAAGTAAATTTTCTGGGCAATCAGCCGGAGAATATTCCGATGTAAAGGATTTTTTGGAAGTTACCAGAGGAATTGTAGTATCTTTCGAAGTGTATCCCCAAAATTACGAGGGTATATTTGGGGTAACTTGGGATCGTTTTACGGCTGCTAAAATTGGACTCAATCAAATTTCTGACCAGTACCTTAAGAATTATCCTCAAAGCATGTTGGAACCTATTGCAAACGGATTAAATAATTTATCTTTGTCGATTAAGAAAATGGAAAAAATGTCGGTATGGGAAGTAACCGAAGAAGACAACGATATAAAACGTATAAATTATTTAAAAAAACAATTTAACAATGCGAGGGAAGAATTAGACCAGGGGCTTAATTTTTTGGAGCAAGCAGCGGAACAATTTTTACAGAAATCGAAATCCTCATTAGATGCGAAGCAATCCGAATTAAATCAAAAAGAAGAGAGCGATTTGATTCTTTTGTCGATTGCGAGCACTTTATATTTTTTACTCGTTACTTCGTTAGCTTTTGTCATCTATAAAAGTTTTGCGAGCCCTATTAGAAAGCTCGAGTCCGCTGCCAAAAGCTCAATTGAAGATAATCGACCGTTCACCTTAAAAGAATCAGGCCCCTATGAAATAAAGTCCTTAATTAGAAGGCTCCAAGGACTTATTCTTGGCTTAGAGTCCACCGTAAAAAAGCGCACGTCTTCCTTGCAGGCAAAGACAGTGCAATTGCAGGCTAAAACGGTGCAATTGCAGGAGGAAATGGTCCAGCGGAAAGAATTAGAAACCCAGCTAGTACATGCTCAAAAAATGGAAGCGGTGGGACAATTGGCCTCCGGTATTGCACATGAAATTAACTCTCCCTCCCAATTTGCAAATGATAATATACTATTTTTAAAGGATGCAGTAGACGGATTTATTGCAAAATTACGAGGGGAGGCTACGGCACCCGACCTAAAGGAACTGCAATTTCTTGTCGAAAATGCACCTGAGGCAGTGGATCAGGCAAAAGAAGGAATCAGTCGGATTACCACAATTGTTAAGTCGATGAAGAATTTTGCCTACAAAGATGCCGAATCAGCCAAGAGGCCAAGTGATTTAAATCAGGCCATTCAATCCACTATTGTGGTTGCGACAAACGAATGGAAATATCATGCCGAATTAAAATTAGAATTGGATGAGAATTTGCCTTTTGTTCCCTGCAATATTGGAGAAATTAACCAAGTGGTTTTAAATCTTGTTGTTAATGGAGCCCATGCAATTAGAGATCGCTTTCAAGAGGCCCAAAAAGGTAACTTGAAAGTTTCTACTATGCATTATGCAGATGCAGGCTGTGTGGTTATTTCAATTAATGATGATGGCGGCGGAATTCCTAAAAAAGTTCAAACCCGTATTTTCGAACCTTTTTTCACTACAAAAGAAGTCGGAGTCGGCACAGGACAGGGTTTAGCAATTGCACATAATGTAATTGTAAAGTCCCATTCCGGACAAATTTGGTTCGATACGCAGGAGGGTGTAGGAACTACTTTTTTTATAAAACTCCCGATGGATAACAAGGGAGTAGAGGATAAATAGAATGCGATTAAAAGTAGTTCATTTTTTTTTCTCGTTCTCCTGTGCTTTTTTTAATTGCTGCTCAGAAACCGAAGTTTCCGGTTCCTTAGATACGAAACCCTATTCGCCTTTTTCATCTGAGTTAGATTTAAAAATTAAACAAAATGACATTCAAAAATTAAGTCAGTTCAAAAGTTTTGTAAGGATTCACCCGGGCGAATTTACGATGGGAAGTCCACGAGGCGAGCCCGGAAGGGGAGAAGATGAGAATCCCCATAAGGTCGTTCTTACTAAGCCTTTTTGGATTGGTAAATTTGAGGTCACCAAGAGGGAATGGAACCAAAATTTACCATTCTCATTAAAGCGTGGTCATCCAGTATTTTCTTTGAAAAGCAGGACTATTCAAAAACTTTGCAAAGAAGGAGAATTTATTGATGGGAATTATGCTATTCAAGAGTACGAAAAAGTGATATCAAATGGGAAAATCCAAAAAAGTTTTTTTTTAGAAGAATCATATCCTAATTTTGGAACTATTGGAAATTGGGCAATAGGAGGGAAAAACCGAAAAAGTTATGCTATTAATAGTATAAAGTTCTCTTCTCTCAGTGAAATTACAAAATATTTTGCTCAAAACAAAATTTCAGCGATCGGACGAATTGGACAAATGAACCCCATTACTCATATTTCATATTCACAAGCAACTGCATTTTGTTGGAATAAATCTACCCTTGCGCACAGCCTCGGAAAGTTACCTAAAGGAATGTTTTTTAGATTACCAACCGAGGCAGAATGGGAATATGTATGTCGGGCCGGAACATTAGGTTTTTCTGGTTTGGGGAGTGGGGAGCGTTTGTCGGGCGTAAATGCTTGTTTGAACGGATCGCGCCCGGAGTATGTTTTGGGGGGTGAGCCTATGTTAATTAACAGAAAGGTGGTATCTCCAATCAATCCCAATTCTCCGAGGTACCCCCCTAACGCTTGGGGCGTTTATGATATGCATGGAAATGTGATGGAATGGTGCCAAGATTTTTATGGTCAATATTCTTCCAAGTCAGCAGTGATCAACCCGCTAGGCCCATTTAATGGAAGTAGGCGAGTGGTACGGGGTGGTAGCTTTTACAGAACCGCACATGATTGTCGCTCAGCCAGTAGAATGAGTTACGAGCCCTCCTACCGTGGTTCAGAGATAGGCTTTCGAATGGTGATTGGTTATCCCGTTTTATAGTCTTACATTAAGGAAGCTTTTCCAGGAATGGTGCGATTACCTTACTTGGAAGGTAAGCGGGTAGTGCATAAGTCGAAACTCGATCCACTCTTGCAATATTTATTCCTATACATTTTCCATCTAAATTAAATAATGGGCCACCCATAGATTCCTTACCGATCGGTAAGTCGTGCTGGATAATCATTTCGAAGTTATCTTTTCGCTTCGAGACAGGCCCACTCATTTGTAAGTTTCGATTAAATAAATCAAATGTAACGGAACGATGGCCAAGGGTTACTAAGAATTTTCTTATCTCATCCTTTCGGTTTACCTCTATACGAACCACATCACCCGGATCCTTTTTACCGATTATTTTGATGAGTGAGTCCTGGTTTTTAACCCTTCTATTATCAACCTCTGTTATAATATCGCCCTCTAGAAGGCCCGCTCGGTAGGCGGCTGCTTGCGGAACAACTTCTGAAATTTTTACTCCTTTAACTTTGCTGGTGTCAGTTGTTAAAAGAACACCCATTACGCCGCCTTCCCGGCCAATTTTTCGAGGCAGGCCACTAGTGACTCCGATACGAATTTCTTCTAGATTCGAATGGGCTGCAAAAACCCAACTTCCTTCTGACGTGTTACAATCTACATCCCAGTCAATTACCTGAAAAGAATTCTTGTCGGTCTCGAGTTTGTATATAGCGAGGTCCGTTTCTTCGTACCTTTTTTTAATTTTAAGCGAATATTTTTCCCCGTCAAAAGTTTCTGCCTCACGAGCACCAACACAGGAACTTGCCTTGGTTATTACGTAACCACTGGGATGGACAATGCTACCCAGTGCAATTAATTTATTATTTCTCAGTAATCGTACCGTTGCTTGAATTGCCACCTCCTTTGAACTCCCAAATGCATTTTGAATTGAACTCCCATTGAGTCGATCTGAAGCGATTAACAACTCTGAATTATTCAAGTCCGTATATGCATGAACTTGTAATGTAGATAATAAAATAAGAATGATTTGATTCAAGATTTTCATCTTTAAATAGCTTTATTCAGTTGGTCTTTCGCCCAAAACAACTCGAAGAGAAAGTTGTTTTTCACCTCGATGGTATTCTATCGTAACTGCTTCATTTGGTTTTTTACCCGAAATTAAAATGGTCAGTTCTTCTCGCGAATCCAATTTTTCCCCATCTAATGAATAAAGGACGTCGTTTTTTTGAAGACCTATTTTTTGTGCGGAACTACCTTCTACTACATTTAGTATCATTAATCCGTCCTTTGTGGCTTCGCAAGATACTCCCAAAAATCCTTTCTCTTCAAGTTTATCAAAAGTAAGTAGTTGGCCCTCTCTGTAAAAGTCCCAATTTATATGAAAACATTCAATTGGAACATGGAAGTTTTGATCCGGTTCTTTAGAAATACGGCTATGTATTGCGATCACTTTTCCATCTAGATTAAATAATGGTCCACCCGAGTCCCCGCCAAGAAGACGGCTATCAGACTGTAATGTGTCCTCTGTTTTCCCAATTACACGGCCCAGCCGAACTATTATTCCCCTTTCCTTATCAAATCCCCCGGGGTGCCCAATCGCGAAGCACCAATCCCCCACTTTTGAACTGTTCATTTTTTCAATCTGCACATGAGGCCATTTTCCTTTTTTAGTTATTTTTAACATCCCCGCATCGGAAATTTCTGAACCACCTAAACTTACTGCCGGTAAACTCTTACCGTTAGGGAGACGAACCTTCATTCTTTTGCCAGTTTTCCCAATAACATGTGCCGCGGTAAGAACGAGTCCGTCTTCTGATACAATTACACCACTCCCTGCACCATCATCAGATTCAATTGCGACCAAACTTTTTTTTGCCTCAGATAGAATTAGCCTCAACCGATCCTGAATTGCATTGAGATCAGCATGGTTTTGCGGAGTTTCAGAAAACCATTTTTTTTCGGATACCACATCAGCATCTAAAAAAAGAGAACTGACAAAAAGAATTAATGTATTTGGAAAGAAGCGATTCATTACTACCTAACAAAAACTCTTGTTCCGTAAACAGCAAACAACATAGGTAAAAATGACTTTTATAAATTTGTAACAATACTATCCACATATCTTTCCGTGAGCGAACGATAGTGTGAATTGGAGTTCAGTAAAAATAAACCATCTGGGCTTGTTACTCCTGTCTTTAAGGAAATATAATCGGGCGGAATTTTCTTGGCTGTCTTGGGGGAAACAAGGAGGAGGTCTGGCAACAAATTGGATGTGGTACTTTGTGAGATTGAAGAAATTGTAAAAACAAGCTTTTCAGTACGTGGAAACAACAGATTGATTTGAATTCCTTCTCTTTCAACAAATGGATCCACACTGGGAGTCATTATTTTTGTGAAATTGGGCTCAGAATAAATTGTGATCGTAGGACATTTACTCCATCTATCTCCGTCCACCCCGATTAGATTGTGATTTGCAAAATGAAATTGGCCCTTACTCGGAGCAGCAAGATAGCGTGCGAACTGCAAACCTTTTGATGCCAGGTTGGACCGCGATAGGATTTG
>NZ_CAXLMO010000040.1:0-4258 GCF_964187635.1 Candidatus Seribacter sulfatis
CAAATAGGTGTCATGATCTTCTATAATTAAAGAAAGTTCTTTTCTTGACGCGGAGTTCAAGGCTTCGGCAGCTGAAATGATCTCATAACCATGCAAGGATGGACCATCCTTTGTTTTGCCTTCTCCAGGATAAGAATCGTCCACACGCATGACTTCGCAAGTCGTATTAGGATTTTTGAAGGAGGTGATAGAGATAGCCCTCTTCATATCCTCATTCTTCCAATGGGAACTTTTACAGGACGAAAGCACTAGCAGGAAAGTGAATACGGTAATTTGAGCAATATTATCTTTTTTCATTCTGCAAGTTAATGATCTTTAGCAATTCATCTCTATCACCATCTCGGTTCATCCGAAGTCTAGAAAGCTTTCCAACCTCCACCCATGATTAGAATTTCGGCTCTGGGTGCTTTAAGGTTACCTTCATTATTCTTGAGTTTGATGTAATAGACCTTCCCTTTCTTGGGTGTGAATATTGTCTTGCGGGTATAAAGGTCACTTTTGGGTGCTCCAACAGAACCCGACCAGGTCCAACTTTTTAGCGGAGCCTTTTCCGAAAAGACTTGGGTGCCATTCTCATCTTCGAGGGACATTCCAAACATTAAGTCTCCCGCCTCAAAATCCTTTGGTTTTCCTAAGGTCGGCAGAGGGTGATCGACTCGCAGGTAGCAAACGAATTCGACTTCCGGTAGTCCCTTCAGTTCAAACTTGCTGACACTTGCCTCGGTTAAATCGACTGCTCCAAGGTCGAGAACAAACCTGAGAATCCCAGCCTTTCTGCCGTAATCAGTAAAATTACCGTCTCCGGTATAGTTTAAATCCGTATACTTGCGGTCCGTACCGAAACGGGCAACCTCGTCATTCGGAATGAACTGCTTGATCGTCTGACAACCGCAAGTCAGAAAGAAGAGAGCAGTTGCAACCGTGATCAAGGAAATTTTTTTAGATGGTAAGGTAAGTTTTTGTTTCATGGAAAAGCTTATAGTACGAGCAAAAGTGGGAGTTGTTCGCGCCAAGTAAAAGAATTGTCAAAGAAATATCATGGACGAACGGAGCGAAAGAATTCCTCCTCGAAAACTTCTCCCTTGGCTTGTCTATGTGCCTCCGAACGGTCAGTTGTTCTTCCAACTTCGAGAATTCTATCCGTTTTTCGGTCCACTTTTCTGCGTCGATCCTTTTCTTCTTTAACTGAATCACTGTCTGAAAAACTCCAACCAGAAGAGGTGGAGTAACTACAGGAACTAAGCAGAAAGCTTAACAGAGATAAGAAAAAGATTCCTTTCATTCTTCTATCAAAAGTGTACTCATATAATATTTGGTTTTAGGGAGGATAATTCAGTAATAGGGTAAGTCTTACTTTATTATAGGAGCATAGATAAAACTATCGGGCTATGAAAAAAATTCATGGATGAATTACTTTTTTCTTATTAGCTGAACACGGTTGGGCATGAAAAAAGAGAAATGATCAAGGCATTGCCTGCATCATTTGAAGAATAGTGAAACCTTCATTTTCTTTTTTGAGTGTAAGGTCAAAAAAACCTGCTCCTCTTCCTTTAGCTAAAAATCCTACTGATAGACGATCACCCCGTTTTGTAAAGCGGGTGGGTTGGCTCCAGTCAACCTGATCCAGTGCATTTTTTCGTATCGTTCCTGAAGTCTTAAACCCTTTATTTAAAAACATGGCTAGCAGTGCTTCCGCTTCTTCAAAAGACATGCCTGTAACGGAACTACACAAAAAGCTCTTGCCGCTCACCTTCAGTTCAAATTGTTTTCTCACATACACTTTTCCAGCCCAAAAATCTCCCAAAATTAAATCATTCTTTCCAGGACGAGCTTCTGGGAAAGTCCACCCCTTATAGGTAATACTCAAGATTTTCCTTGAAACCTCCCTACCCTCTTTCTTGGTAGTACCTTCCACCCGAATGGCCTTGGCAGAACTGGGTAGCATGTAATGGGTTACAATCTTAGCGACTCTTTCGATTCCTCTTTTCTTGGCTAGGTCCAAAATAATTGCTTCTTCTACAGAAGTCAGTACACCATTCGGAACATAGGATCGTATGATGCCATTCTGACCTTGCTTCTCTTCAGAGACCACATCGACATTCGTGGGTAATGGAATAGCCGAGATGGAAATAAAAAATGAGTAAAAAAACAAAAATGCACCAATGATTAAAAAAGTTTTCATTACGCAAAGACTTTTCTAATTTCTTCAGCGATTAAACTGATCCCCTGCTTAACCACTGCTTCGTCCTGAGCGTAAGTAACTCGGATACACTGGTTCTTATGATCCCAGTTGTCTTCTTCCATGCCAGGAAAGAAATAATGGCCGGACACCACGAGCACCCCCTTTTTCTTGAGTCTTTGATACAGTTCCTGACTGCTTATGGGCAAACCCTCAAACCATAGCCACAGGAACAAGGCTCCTTCGGGCTTATGAATCCTCATCGGAATATGGTCACCCATTTCTCTTCGAAGTTGTGCCACAGCCCTATTGGCCTTCTCTTCGTAAAACGGTTTAACCGTTTCATTACTCACTCTGGTAATTTCACCACTCTTTACCAAGTCCAAAGCGAGAGCAGGTCCGAGACTACCCGGAGCAAGACTAAAAACAGAAGTCATCCGTGAAATAACCTGAATGATTTCCTCCCGGGCAATCACGATACCCGTGCGCAAACTGGGCAACCCGAACTTGGACAAACTTAAGCAGAGTACAATATTTTCATCCCAAACCGGCTGTGCTTCCGTGTAAATAATATTGGGAAAAGGCGTGCCATACGCGTTATCAATAATCAGAGGAATACCCTGAGCATTGGCAATTTCTCTAAGTCGTGACACCTCATCATCTGTGACCACATTGCCAGTCGGATTAGTTGGTCTGGAAAAACAAATCGCTCCGATGCTATCGTCCATTTTCAGTCGGTCAAAATCAACACGGTACTTAAATAATCTATCATCTAATAATTCGATCTCTGGACGATTGGCTTGGAAAAAATTAGGTTCCAAGCCCACTTCGGAATAACCGATATATTCAGGGGCCAGCGGCAAAAGAATCTGCTTTGAGTGCCCACCTTCAAACTTCCCTGCGAATAAATTAAAAAGAGAAAAGAAGGCATTCTGACTTCCATTGGTCAGGGCAATATTTTCAGGTCCGATACTCCACCCGAACTCATCACGAAACAAATCGGCCAAGGCACCTACAAATGCCTTAGCACCTTGCGGAGTGTCATAGTTTCCAATTACTCGCTCAAATTCTCCCGCACTGGAAAGAATATCCTTCATCCTTGACCGGAATAAAGCCTGAACTTCCGCTATATGAGCCGGGTTCCCACCACCAAGCATCAAGGGCGCAGGATCGGAGACGAGGGCATCCCCTAAATCATCCATCAACTCACCAATGCCAATCTCGCCGGCAAACCGTTTACCAAAATCTGAAAATTTCATTCGTTTTATTCTTACATTTCAAACCATGTCACATAGGCATATAGATTACCGTCTTCCCGCCCAAGAATACATTCAACAAATTTTAACTTAGGAAGCTCGAGTGCTCGATCAATTCGATCCTTTAGTTCCTCCACCTTCCACCATTTTTGTTTCTGAGCAAAATGATAATCAGACTTTGAGTTACTACCTTTTTTAAAAATATCGTTTCTCATAAAAACTTCTTTTTCAGCTTCAGGGATAGCGACTTTTAAGGCCAAAGATCGATCAATCCCAGATCCCAAAAAGCAATAGCCAATAGGTTCCGTTCCATCAGGAAAAACTACCCCAGTAAGCTTGGATACATAATTCATTTCTTTCCTCGTGATCTCCGCTCCATCCAGTTCGATATCGTCACCGAAATCCAAGCAGGAAACCATTAAGAAAAGCAAAGAGAGAAAGAATAATCTACTCATAGTAAATAAGTTTATAAATTGAAGGCACGCCATATTCATATTCATGGCATTGTTAACTCTTTTCAAGACATAGCTCCCTTCTTGAAAAATTCATAAAGGGTTTAAAATAAAAACTATCTTTATTCAAAGGGTGAAACAGGAGGGTCTCCATTTATACCATAATAAGAAAAAGTGGAAGCATTCCCTTCATAGCCAACAATATCAGAATCGCTGTGCCCAATTACCTCACCGAAAATATCACGGGTTATTTCAATTTGAATGATAACCTCTTCCTTACCCTGTTTTTCCAAGTGATCAATTAAACCATTTGAGAAATGACCAATTACATGGCCTGGAAAATCCACAAATTCAAATTCAACCAGATTATG
>NZ_CAXLMO010000041.1:0-5320 GCF_964187635.1 Candidatus Seribacter sulfatis
TTCAAAAATCCTAATACGACTTGCGAAGTCCTGCGTGTGGACGATTCTTATCCTGGAGAAGGCAAAGCGAAGGATGGTCATTCCTTGCATGGTTATGAGATCATTTCAGCTGCCGAAGCCTTGAACTCCGCGTCAAGAAAAGAACTTTCTTCAATTATAGAAGATCATGACACCTATTTGCGTAACGCCATTCCGATGGATTGTCTCTTTCGACCGGGGGTAGCCTTTCGTTTTAGTGACCAACAGAATCAGGTCGATCTACTTATCTGTTTCAGTTGCAATGAATTGAGGTACTATCTGAATGGAAGGGTTGTTGGCCAAAGTTATTTCAAATCTCAAAATCTGCGTTCGTTAGTCCAGCAACTGTTTCCCGAAGATGAGAAAATTCAAAAGCTCTAAATAACCCGCGTTTTGAATCCAAACGAAAAATTTTATTATGAATGAAATCTTGTATCTCCTCTCCCTTGGATTATTTCTGACTTAGCCATTAATCTTATTAATTTACAGGTTTAAGAATCAAAAACCAGCTTGGTGGCTTTTATTACTCTTACTCGTAGGCATGGGATGGGTTTTCATTTATGGGACTTTTATATTCTACCATCAACACATCGCGGATCTTATGGCTCAAAATAAAGAACCGCCCAAAGGATTGGACAGCGATGGTGCCTCGGGATTAGCCACCATGTTTTTCGGTTGGCTACTTGCCTTTATATATAGCCTGCCTTGGTTTGGTATTTATTCATTGGGCACACTTGCAAAAAGTAGAGGCTTATAAGTAAAAGTAATTAAATCTATTTTTAATATTTACACTTTCTTATTCTATCCTAACCTTAAAACTTATCCATTCAAAATCCTCCTTACCTCCACATGCCATGACCTGCTTACAATCGTTTTGTTCCTCTTTTCAGCTTTGTTTTGTAATAATTCTTTCCACCATCTTCGTAAACCCAAAGTTAAACGCTTCCACAAATCCAGGGTCTGACAAGGAACGTTTTGAAGAAGTTGCTGACCAACTTGATTTGGGTGGCGTTCTTTACGGATATGTCAGCGTAGATGGGGACCTCTCCGGCTTAGCCAAGTTTGTGAACTCCTTCATGTCTGGAATGAAGGAAATTGATAAGGGTGTAAGTGCCCATATACCAGATGTTGATATTGAAGCCCTGATGCAAATTTCCGGTTTGGATTCAATTTCCGCATTGGGGCTGAGTTCCATTCAATTAGAGGAAGGATTTCGCAACAAAGTTTATCTTCATGCCCCGAACGGTGTGAGGGGATTTCTCTCCATGTTTGGCGACGAAGCGAAACCGTTTGAAGTTCTACAGCTTGCTCCTTCAGGTGCCGATATAGTGATCCAGCAGGATATCAAACTAAAAACTTTTTATAATGAAGTAGTTATGGGCGTGCTTGGCGGATCGCCTGAGCAGGGCGGAAAGATGCCTCTGGGACCGCAAGGTATGATGATGAAAATGATGGTAGATGGCATGATGAAACAACCATTGCCTCCTCCTCTCACTTTTACCGGTGAAAAAATAATCAAGGACCTGGATACCAATATCATGGTCATTATTGATGCTGATCCTTCGAAGATGATTCGTGTGGAAAACAAGGATTTGGCCATGCCTCAAATTCATGGTGCTATTCTAGTCGATAATTTGGGATGGTTAGCTGGGAATTTGATAAAATTGTTAGAGGCGGAAATGGCCGAAGGCGGAAAGGGAGTGCCTCCTTTTGAAGTTATTGATAATGCAAACTGGATAGGCTTGAAGCTTTCTATCGAATCTGAAGCTTTTTCTAAAAGAGACCGTAAGGAAATTAAACAATTCGGTTTGCAGAATGCCATGATTGCACACCATCGCCCAAGTGGAAAATTGATTGCCACCACTAGCAAAGAATTTGCGGCAGGTCTCTTTTCCAAAAAGCCAAAGCTTGCGTCTGACCCTGTTTTCCTTGCCAAGACCAAAGGACTTCCTAAGCAGGGCACTGCCATTTCATATTTATCCCCTGTTTTGATGACGGAGTTAAGAAAGTTTATCAAAGAAGCGATTGAAGTCGAAAACCCACCTGAAAAAGAACATAAAAGAGATGATCGTTTTGCGGCTCTATCGATGCTCGATTTTTTTCTTCCGGAAGGTGCACTTGGTGAAGCGATGGTCACAACACCGACCGAAGATGGCCTTCTTTCCGTTGGAAATTCCGCTTATTCTCACAAATCAAAAATTCTCATGGGAGCGGCAGTACCGAGTCTGGTTGGTGTGGCTATGTTTACTATTGGGCAACAAGTGGACAGAATGATTCAACCTTATGAGGCATTTGAAGATTTGGAAATTCCCAAGACTGTCCCTCACAATCATGAGCACAAAAATATTCCTGAGAAGCCTTGAATAGTGAATAGTTAGGAAATTTTTTAATATATTTTATAAAATAACATGAAAACTATCTATTTAATTCTCAATGTTAGCTTACTAATAACTTCTCACAATCAACTTTTAGCAATATCGGATCCTGATGGAAAATCAGCAGATATGTCCAGACCGGTTCAGGTCTTTATTATCATGGGGCAGTCTAACACTTTGGAAATGGGTAAGGTTAAAGGGGACAAGGAAGGTTCTTTGGAGTATGCAGTAAAGAAGGAAAAACTTTACCCTTTTATGGTGGATGAAGCGGGTGTTTGGACAAGCCGCAAGGATGTGCGCAATGTTCATACTCAGGGAAGCGGAGGACCTGATGGTCGCGGAGGCGTACGACGAAACGATTGGCTGACAGTTTCGAGTAGCAAAATTGGAATTGAGCAGGGCATTGGGCATCAACTTGGAAATGCGTATGACGAACCGATTTTGATCCTTAAAAGTTCGATCGGAAACCGAAGCCTTGGATGGGACTTGCTGCCTCCGGGTAGTCCAAGGCATGAGGTTGAGACCACGGATAAGAAAACGGGGAAAAAAGTTACTTTGGTGACGCCTGCTCATAACGATGAAGTCCGGCATCCAAGCTGGACCAAAGGCGATACGCCGGAGCCTCCTAGTCATACTTGGCATGCTGGACTTCAATACTTGGGGGATGTCGCCAGGGCCAAAAAAGTATTGTCTGAATTGGATAAGCATTACCCCGGAGCGACGAAGTATGAGGTCGCAGGATTTCTTTGGTGGCAGGGTGATAAAGACCGCTACAACGAAGCTCATTCCACAGTTTATGGTAAAAACTTGAAGCAACTTTTTAAAGAATTGCGTAAAGAATTTAATGCTCCGAAAGCGAAAATGGTGGTGGCCACTCTGGGTCAAACTAAAAAAGAAACCGCAACCGGAAATGAGAAGCTAATTCTCGACGGAATGTTTGCTTTTGGAGATTCGCATAAGGGTGAAGTCGCTGTGGTGTACACTAACCCAATCAGCATGGGCTCCTCTTCCAATGCTCATTATGGAGGAAATGCCAAGACCTACATGAATGTCGGACTGCTCATGGGGAATGCGATGGTTGCACTATTGAAAAAATGAATATCTTCCTATGTAGAAAAGATTTTTTCTATCTAGTAACTTTCGCAACAATTCAGTTTTTTTCCGCTCCTTTGTCTCAGGCTGCAAAAGCACCTTCTTCCAAGCAACAGTTAGAGAGCATTGCCACTCATATTGTGGTCGGTAAGGTACAAGCGATTTATTCTTACAAGGAGCGGGAAGGGATTCCATTGGTAAGCGGTTACGAATATGATCATAAGGTGGCGGAGGTGAAAGTTGAAAAAGTGGAGAAGGGCAAGATTTCAGAAAGCTTGGTATATGTTCGTTATTGGAGCCGCAAATGGAAAGGCATTGGCTTTCAACCACCCGGAGGGCAATCTTTCTATCCACAGCCTAAAAAGGGGCAGTTATGTCGATTTTATTTAGCGAAAAATTCCTACGATGGGCTGTCGCATAAAGACAACCAAGACGGGGGGTACAATGTTGTTTATGTAAACGGCGTTCAACCGATCAAAAAATAAATATTGTTGTTCTCTATCTTGAAACTCGACCAATAGGGCAAACCTGTTTTCCCTAAAGCGATATGAAATTTAAGATTCTGGGATTTCTTCTATCTGCCGCTTTCAATCTGCTTGGTTTCTCGGAGCGGCCCAATATTGTCTTTTTCATTGCCGATGATGTATCGCAGGATGATTTCGGATGCTACGGACATCCGGTAATCAAGACCCCACATATTGATTCACTGTCTGCCAATGGTATGCGTTTTGATAATGCTTATCTTACCACAAGCAGTTGCAGTCCGTCCCGATGCAGTATCATTACGGGCCGTTATCCCCATAATACTGGAGCTCCTGAATTGCATGTCCGGTTACCACAGCAGCAAGTCCGCTTTCCAGAACTATTGCGTGAGGCTGGTTATTACACCGTCCTCTCGGGAAAGAATCATATGTTTGCAAATAAGGACAGAGCCTTCGACCGAATCACCGGCGGCGGTGGGCCCGGGAAGGAAGAGGATTGGCTCGGTCATGTACAGGATCGCCCTAAAGATAAACCTTTCTTTTTTTGGTTTGCCTCGACCGATGCCCATCGTGCCTGGAGTATTACCAAAGAAGCACCCAAGTATGATCCTGAGGATGTGATTATCCCTCCGTACCTGGTCGATACACTGGTTACTCGTGAGGACCTGACGGGATACTATCATGAAGTCAGCCGTTTTGATTATTACATCGGGTTGGTGACTGCTGAGCTTAAGAAACAGGGTGTTCTTGAAAATACCATGATCGTAGTTGCCGCAGATAATGGCCGTCCTTTTCCCCGTTGCAAATCACGTATGTATGACAGTGGAATAAAGACGCCGTGGGTGGTCCATTTTCCTGAGGTTATTAAAAGTCCCTCGGTTACCCAGAGTTTGATCAGCGTTATCGATCTGAGTGCCACCTGCCTGGAGCTTGCCGGCGTGAAGTCTCCGGAGTGTGTGCAGGGACGAAGCTTTCTGCCTATTTTTAAAAAGCCGGAAACAGCCATAAGGGAAGTGGTTTTTGCTGAACATAATTGGCATGTTTACAGAAATCATGAGCGTATGGTTCGCTTTGGAGATTACCTATACATTAAGAACAATTTTCCTAATCAGCCCAACCTTTGTTATGAATCAGATGATCACTACCCTGCAGGTGAGGAACTGTGGAAAGCACATGCCGCTGGCAAGACTCAGCCGGACCAGCAACAAGTTTTCGCCAATCCGTGTCCAACCGAAGAACTCTTTCAGGTTAAAAAGGATCCTCATCAGTTACGCAATCTCGTCTCGGATGAAAAACATCAAAAGGCCCTGAAGCGGGCCCGTGCACTCTTGTCAAAATGGACTAAGCAAACCG
>NZ_CAXLMO010000042.1:0-16364 GCF_964187635.1 Candidatus Seribacter sulfatis
TGCTTGGATGGATCACGAAATTTCATCCAGTCAACTGGGGGAAGATTTAGCCGGGTGGGATTGGACTTGTATGCAGTTGGACGATGGGACCGAGCTAAAAGCCTATCGTTTACGGAAAAAAGACGGGGGCAGTGATCCGTGGTCAGCAGTTTACTGGATTGATCAGGAGGGAAAGACGGAAAGGGTGTATGAGAAAAACTTTTCCTGGGAAACCCTTGATACATGGACCAGTCCAAAAACGGGACTCCAATATCCCACCACAGTCGAGGTCTCAGTAATTCATCCCACCAAGGGGCAGGAAGTGTATCGCTTACGCCCCTTACTCGATCAGCAGGAATTTACGGGCAACCGATCGGATAATGCATATTGGGAAGGTGCCTGTGAGGTCCTGAATGAAAAAGGGAAACGGATTGGCAGCGCTTACCTCGAGCTCGCTGGTTATGGAGGAGGACTGGGTGCCCGCCTCAATTAAATTGTAAAGGCTATATGCTCCACACAATATAACGAATTAATAACGAGCATACTTGACAGTACACTTACCCCGTGGTCAGAATTCTCTGATGTTCAATTTTTTATGGTATATGTTCACCCTCTATTAAAAAGAGGTTCATGGTAGTTTCAGTTTATGGAATACATTCTTAGTCCTCGCCTTCGGTATTGGAACAAAAGATATTCTTCGAGTATTTAATTATGCCACAACATCAAGACAGCTTTGAGGAGGCCCGAGCAAGTTCAGGCATACAATTCACTGAGTTTAATGGTGAAAGAATCCCCTTCATTCTACGCTTAAAAGAACTGCGGAAAACGGCGAAGAATTGGAAGGAGTTCAGCAGCGATAACCCATTTCAGGTGGTTCCTCATTCAGAGGAGGGACTTCGTTCGATGCGGCAAATTCCGATCGAGATGGATCCACCCCAGCATACCGATTTTCGTGCGCTGGTGGAGCCGTTCTTTATTCGTCCGACTCATGCAGACTATATCGAGGATATGGCAAAGATGGTCACATCAATGGTCGCGAATATAATCGATGTGGGGGAAGTGGAAGCCGTTAACCAATTTGCCCTGCCCCTGCAATGCCGTGCATTAGCCAGATTATTAAAGGTTCCTGATTCAGAAGCAGACAAATGGATGGAGTGGGGGATGCATGCACTGACGGAAGGAAGCAGACTTGAGGACTACACTGCAGAACAATTTGCCCGAGCCGAACGGGAGCCGGGAGATGATTTTTTTAGTATGCTTAACCACGCGGAGATGAATGGAGAAAAGTTAAGTTTTACAGAAAAACAGGGGATCGCCAATGTCACTTTTGCCGGTGGCAAAGATACCGTAATTAATGTGGTCAGTAGCATCATTGTCTACCTTGCCGAACATCCGGAAGCCCTTGGTTTTCTTGGAGAAGATGAGCGCTACATCATGACCGCCTGCGAGGAATTTGTTCGTTATGTAAGTCCGCTCACTGCGATTGCCCGAACCTGTCCGCATGCCGCCAGTGTGGCGGATCATGAGGTTCCGGCGGGGGGGCGGGTCGGACTGTGCTGGCCATCTGCAAATCGGGATGAGTCTGTATTTAAAGAACCCAATAAAGTGGTATTGGATCGTATGCCAAACCCGCACATTGGCTTCGGCTTTGGGATTCATAACTGCCTCGGTGCTCCGCAGGCCCGATTAATTATTCGTTGCCTGCTCAAGTCTTTGTGCAAACAGGTAAAAAGTATAAAGCTAATCTCTTTTGAACCCCGAATTGAAAAAGAAGAATCCTACACCCGTCAGGTTGGATATGATCGGGTTGTCGTGAAAATAAGTTAATTCTTAGATTCGGTTCGAGCGAAAAGGACCTTCTTTTAATTCACCCGCAGGATTCCCTGCATCGCCATCCAATGACCGGGAAAGGTGCAGATAAATGGATAATCCCCCGGTTTTTTCGGAGCCCGGAAATGAAGGGTATGTATTTTACCCGGTTCAATGACCGGGATGATATGTAACACTTCATTCAAATCCGGGGCATAGTTTTTCTCCCCGGCTTTAGGATCGCTGATCATTTTAAAAGAGGCCTCTCCCACTTTTTGGGTCGAGCCCGGTTCGATTATCACCAGGTTATGGGGCATGGCATCGACATTTTTTAATTTTAAAGCCAGTGCTTCATTGGGTTTTGCTTCAAGTAAAGTATTGGAATATTTCAGACCGCTTATGGTCTCGATACGAATCTCCCGTTCCCCTTCAATCGTATCACCGGTATAGTCTGGTTTCTTTTTCGAGTCCTGGTTTGCGACTCGAAGGGATACAAAGGACAGCTTATCTTTTCTTGGTTTTGCCAGTCCTTTTAATGAGTACGGTTTGTCCGGGAACATTGGTGAGCAAAACAGATCAGTTTTAAATTCCGTACCGTCGGCATCCTGTAAATGCATACGAATATGCAATTGCATAATTGGTTCAAGGTCGGGCATTTCCACGAAAATAGATGTTCCATTCTCCAGTAATTTTACGGATCGAATATCTACTCGGTCATGTCCAAGACTTTCCGGAACCTTAGCGGAAAATTCAGGGGAACCGTATCGCTTCGCATATTCATAATTCCAGGCATGAGAAAAGTAATTCTTTACCAAGGATGTTGAACGGGGATCGAGCTTGGTGGTGAAATCAATTCTCACACCGTTGCTATGAATCTTAAACCCCTTTGGTTTTCGAACTTTTCCCCCGGTGTATCGTACTCGGTGGAAACAACCGTCCTCAATGGAATAGTCTCCCCAACCATCCAGTCCGGCTACATAGAGTTGGCCATCCTTGGGATGAAAATCGCCACGCATCACTCCGGCCAAAAATTCTCCTTCCATTGGAACCACTGCTCCCTGTGGGCGAGAACCGGTAGCGTCCCGAAGGATTAAGTAGTAGGTTCCCGATCCGTAGCTCAGTCCAACATGAGAACCCTTAAAGGGTCCCCATTTCTCACTGGTTATCTCCTTCATTCCTCCGGTTGAATTATCAATCCCACGGGGAACATAGCAAAGGGGAGGGGATATACCCTTTCCA
Source organism: Candidatus Seribacter sulfatis (assembly GCF_964187635.1). Lineage (NCBI taxonomy): Bacteria > Pseudomonadati > Verrucomicrobiota > Opitutia > Opitutales > Candidatus Seribacteraceae > Candidatus Seribacter > Candidatus Seribacter sulfatis. The sequence continues at coordinate 3,028 of NZ_CAXLMO010000042.1, forward strand.
CCTAATCCATACTCCTCTCCCTGATTGACCTCGATGATTGCCGAGGTCGGTGTCCAGGTTCCTTCCTGTGGTCCTGCCCAGAAGTAATCATCCGATCCTCCAACTGCCATGCAGTTACGAACTCCGGTGGCTACTTTTTTTGTCACCCGGTCCGGGCCCGTACGGAATACACTTGTCAATTGGATGAAGTGAAACGATTTGTCCTTCGTCCGGTGCAGTCCAAAGGTGTGAGTATGACTACGGTCAAACCCACCAAAGTCGTTGGCATATTTTTCGTAGTGGTCGACTTCTTCATCCCCATTGGTGTCGTGAAGAACAGAAATTTGCAGACGGTCCAGAACGAAGATTCCGTCCTCATCGACATGAATGCCAATGGGTTGGTTAAACCCAGTGGCATAGCGTTGCCAGGTAATATTTGTTAGATCATCTGAAATTCCTTTGACCAACCAAATATCCCCGGGGAGAGTCGCAACTAAGGCATTACCGTTGGGTAAAAAAGCCATACTGGTCAATTGCATCACAGTTTTATATGGATTGTTGTAGGGAACATTCAGAGTATCGACTACATAATTGGACCCGTTCGAATTACCCAGTTTCCCCGGTACTTTAAGGGTCTTATTCCATCGCTTTACGATTTTTCTTTCTGATTTTAGATGAGCGAGAACGGAATTTTCTTCCACCGGTTTTTTTTCCTTGGATATTCGAATGATTAACGAAGCACCTGAGGAGGCATTTTGGAAAATGAGTTCACCTTGTTTCCATTCTGCTTTTTCAATGCCATTTGATTCGACTACTTCCACCTTAATGGCCCCATCCATTACCTTGCAGGGAAGCGATAATTTTGTAACCGGGTTCAGGAGATCGATTCTTCGATAGAAAGAATTTTCTCCAGCCCATGGTTCGTCCTGGATTTTTGTATCTCCAATTTGATATTCGAATACCACCCGTTTTCCAAACCGGTGTAAGCCGAGATATTCTCCTCCTTTGGGCATTTCAGCTTTGGGAATAGTAAACCAGCTCTTTCCATCAATATTTGCACCGCGCGATGAACCCCAACGGAATGGTTGAAAATTTACCCATCCATCCTGCCAAACGGCACGGTAAGAAAGGGACTTTGTGTCAAAGCAAGCGGACAGCATATGACCGGCACCTAGTTTTACACAGATTCCTTTTTCCACATTTAAACCTTTGCCCTTTACGACATGGGCAAAATGTTCACCGGTGTCTCCTTCATTCCAACGGCCATCATTATGATTATTTTGATTATATTTCCCCCAGTGGCCATGCAGACCGGCATCCAGTCCAGGGTAGGAGGGCAGGATATCAGGGGTCTTATTCGGGTTCGCCATATAGTAATCCGCCTGCCTTTGGTAAAAATCGTAGACCCGGGCTTCATTTACCTTTTCTCCAGATAACTTATAATTCTCACGCCCACCCGCAGGATCGACATAAGGATGCTTGTTAGGTTTTGCTATATTGAGTTCACCTTTACAAATAATCTGTGTGGCGAAAAAAACGAGGAGAGCAGTAATGATTTTAGGTTTCACAATGACATTCTGTGTGGACTCAATGCTATCGCAACTTGATTCGGCACTTTGCCATGGTTGTTGACTATATATTCTTCAAATTTAATGGTAGTAAGTATCATGAAGTACATTCCCGCCCTCCTTGTTACCCTCCTTATCCCATGCCTTGTTCATTCCAAATCCTGGTACAAAGGCAATACCCATGTCCACACTACACTTTGTGGACATGCAGACACCACACCTGATGCGGTTGCCCAATGGTACCATGACCGGGGGTACAATTTCCTGATACTCAGTGAGCATAATAAATTTATCGATCCATCCACGGTTAAACTGAAGGGTGAAGTACGGGATGATTTCCTTCTCGTTCCTGGAGAGGAAGTAACCGGACCGGTTCACAGCACGGCGATGAATGTCTCCCGTTTGGTTCCCTGGGGATTTAAAGATAAGAACCGTTCGAAGGTAATTCAGAATCATGTCGATGAGACACGAAAAGCGGGTGGTGCGGTCATTCTTAATCACCCAAACTGGGGCAGGCCAATTCATACTCACGAAATTTCTCCGGTAAAAAATCTCTTTATGTTTGAACTCTACAATGCTCATCCAGGAGTTCACAGCTTTGGAAATGCTCATCGACCCAGTCTGGAAGTGTTGTGGGACGCCCTTCTCGAAAAGGGTATGACCATATATGGAGTGTCCTCTGATGATGCCCATAAACTAAAGAAATGGGGAGAGAAAGAAAACAATCCGGGTCGCGGTTGGGTCATGGTGCGTTCGAAAAAACTGAGTTCTGATTCTCTTACTGCAGCAATGCTTAAGGGAGACTTTTATTCCTCTTCGGGAGTAATGTTGGAAAAGTTAGAGCGTGGAGCCAATCATATCGAGTTATCTGTTAATGAAAAAGAAACTGCTTGTGAATTGGCTTCTGAATTTCTCTTTGGTCGTCCGGTCAGCAAAGGAGAACTGGGTACTTTTATCGAATTTATCGGTCCGGGAGGAAAAGTACATAAGACAGTTACTGGTTTGTCCGCATCTTATAAAACTAAAGAAGCTTATCTGCGGGCAAAAGTCACTCGCCGAGTAAAAAATAAGGACGGTTCCCTCCGCGAATACTACGCCTGGACTCAACCCGTTTTTACTGACGGTCGATAGTTCTTCACGTTCGCTCAAATTACCCTTCGGATTTTTTATCTGGAGGGTTTCATCTCTTAGTTGCAACCTAATCTAAGCAAAAGTAGGCTAAGTGTTATGAAATCATTTACTGTTGCCTGCTGCCTACTTCCTTTAGTTCATTTTTCTTTTGCGGAAAAGTGGTACAAAGGAAATACCCATGTTCACACAAAACTTTGTGGGCATGCCGATTCCACTCCCGAAGTGGTGGCTCAATGGTACCACGATCATGGCTATAATTTTCTCATTCTCAGTGAACATAATAAGTACATTGATCCTTCCACCGTAAAACTGGACGGGGAAATACGGGATGATTTTCTTCTTGTACCTGGGGAGGAAGTAACCGGTCCAGTTCATAGTACGGCGATGAATGTGTCTCGTCTGGTTCCCTGGGAATTTAAGGACAAAAACCGATCGAAGGTCGTCCAATGGCAGGTTAATGAAACGAAGAAAGCTGGAGGGATTACCATATTAAATCATCCCAATGCCCCCATTATTCGCCCCGCTGAGTTATATCCCGTGAAAGACCTTTATCTATTCGAACTCTATAACGCTCACCCCATGACCAAAAATTTTGGCGATGCCCACCGTCCCTCCACTTCATCTCTTTGGAATGCGTTACTCGATAAAGGGATGACTATTTATGGAGTAGCGTCTGATGATAGCCATAAGTTTGCCAAGTGGGATGAAAAATATGATAACCCCGGTCGCGGTTGGGTTATGGTTCGCTCCAACGATCTCAGTTCGGATGCTATTACCCTGGCAATGAACCGGGGCGATTTCTACTCCTCCTCCGGCGTGATTCTGAAAAAAGTGATGGTTGCCAATAGTCGGATTGAGGTGGAAATCGATGAAGAGGAAACCGCACGGGAGCTTACTTCTCAATTCCTGTTTGGCCGGCCAGTGAAGAAAGGTAAGCCCGGTACTTTTATTGAATTTATTGGACCGGGCGGGGAAGTGGAAGAAACCGTTTCCGGAAACCAGGCTTCATACGAAGCCAAAAAGGACTACCTCCGCTGCATGATCACCCACCGGGTGAAAAAGGCCGACGGTTCCCTGCGGGAGTATTATGCCTGGACCCAACCTGTTTTTACCGACGGACGTTAAATTATTTTATAACCTGGTGTGTAGTTAGCATATAAAATAAGTGTATTGAAATTAATAAACCGTCGTGCTCTTCCAAGTTACAAGGGAGATGAGGAGGATCTTCGATTTCTGATCAGAAAAATGGAGATTCGTAAATTTAAAGAAATTCAGGACTGGATTGAGTGCCCGGTATGGGTTCAACGATCCGCGTTACCGAACAAAAATTCGCGAAAAATTAAAAAAACTCAGCCAACTGGAGCAAGTCGGATTGCTCTGATTTTTGCCGCCATTACCTCAGTACTCAGTTGACATATTTTTGAAATATGGGACATAATTGATATTTCAAATTAACCCTCATTCCCTTACTTCAATGCATACTCGAATTATTGGTCTTTTTGTCTTTCTTTTAACAGCAACTTTTTTACATGCCGATCGGCTGGTTCTGGTCAGTGCCTCGTACGGTAAAAACATTCTCGCAATTACCGAGGCCAATGGCGATGTCATCTGGTCACATAAAACAGCGGGTCAAGCGAAAGGCCATGCCGGACATCACGATGTGCATATGTTATCCAATGGAAATATACTTTTTCATGAGACCTGGCAGGATGTGAAAGAAATCACCCTTGGTAAGAAAATAGTGATGGATTACGACTGTGCCACCGCCAACGGCAATACAGGTAAGGGGGTGAATGTACATGCTTTTTCCCGACTCGCTAATGGAGATACCCAGATTGTGGAGAGTGGAGTAGGGCGGGTGATCAATGTCAATCGTTCTGGGGAATTAAAACATTCCTTTAACCTTAAACCCGGTGGCACTCAGAGTTCCCGTTGGGCCCGAGCCACCCCTCAGGGTACTTTGCTCGTCTGTTCTGAGCAACCGGGTGTGGTTACGGAGTACGATAAAAATGGTAAAGTGGTCTGGGATTATTTAATCAAGACACGGGTGTATGGGGCCATGCGTTTAAAGAATGGAAATACCCTGATTGCATCGGGAAGTGGAAACAGTGTGGTTGAAGTGACTCCCGAAAAGAAAGTGGTCTGGGAAATCAAGGGCAAGGTACCGGGTACGAATATCGAGTTGAAATGGATGACCTGCCTCCAGGAAAGAGCGAATGGAAACTTTATCGTGGGTAACTGCCATGCCGGTCCAAACAATCCACAAATATTTGAAATCACCCGCGATAAAAAAGTAGTCTGGGAATTCAATGAATTTGAATTGGTAGGGAACGGCTTAGCCTGTTGGCAAGTGCTGGATGGCAAAAAAGCCAAGGCCCTTCGCAGCCAATTGGCTGCTCTCAGGTAACCTGATTTACATCATTATGTCACGCATGTGCGTGGAGTAAGTGCTGCTACTTTCAAATGATTTGAGGATTCCCTGTTTCGAATACTTTTTTCCGTTTAGGGTAAATTCAATCCAGAATTTGATCTGACTTTTGGGCACGTACGGGATCGGGGGTACAATTGGGCCGTCCTTGTTGTATCGACTGTTTCCCTGCATCCAGAAATTATAGTCGTAGTCCCATAGAATCTCAGTTTTATTCCCATCGTTCATTTGATATGAAAAGGAATGAATCGTAACCGATTCAACATGTGGGTTTTTCCCGTAGCCATCCTTATCCATAATAAAAACTTGGAAATTGAGTTTGCTGTAAGTTTCGCGTTCTTCCATCCAGCTTGTACTTCCCTGCTTTTTCTGTGGGTTAGAGGCAGGGTTCATGGATACTTGCAATTGATTGTCCAGATCAATCTCTTCGGTAAATGTCTCGTATCCACGAGTATGCATAGTGCCACAACCTGATATCAAAAACAGGGTGCTAAGGCTTAAAATGTGTAACTCAGTTTTCACCCCTCAAGAACTTTTAATTTGAGGAATTAAAAAATAATAATCAGTTATACATTGCCTTAAGGGGCGGTGCAAATTTGGTCAGGTTTATTCCTTTCACGGCCGCTTCATATTCTTCCATGGTGGGGATCCGTCCGAGGATTGCGGAAAGTACCACCACCGGAGTCGAGGCGAGTAAAGACTCTCCCTTTTTACGCTCAGAATCTTCCACCACCCGGCCTTGAAACAATCGGGTGGAAGTAGCCATCACGGTGTCTCCACGGGCTGCTTTTTCCTGATTGCCCATACAAAGATTACAACCGGGTCGTTCGAGGTACATCATATTTTCATACTCATCACGGGCTGTATTCTTCGGTGCATTATCGTCAAATACAAATCCGGAATATTTTTCCAACATATTCCAGTCACCCTCCTCCTTCAGTTCATCAATAATGTTATAGGTGGGGGCGGCGACCACGAGGGGAGCCTGAAATTCAACTTTTCCTTTTTCCTTTTCCAAATTCTTGAGCATTTGGGAAACAATTTTCAGGTCTCCCTTATGCACCATGCAGGAGCCCACAAATCCGAGGTCCACTTTCTTGGTGCCCTGGTAGTATGACACCGTACGGATTGTGTCATGAGTATAACGCTTGGACACATCATCATTATTCACATCCGGATCCGCGATCATAGGTTCATTGATCTGATCCAGGTCGACTACAAATTCTTCAAAGTATTTCGCATTTTCATCGGGGGCAAGGGCTGGTTTTTCGCCTGATTGAATCTCTCCGATGCGCTTATTCGCAATATCGATCAGTCCCTGGAGTACCTGTCCTTCATTATCCATTCCCTTATCAATCATCACCTGGATTCGCTTCTTTGCAATCTCGAGGGATTCAATCAGGGTATCATCCTGAGAAATACAGATCGAAGCCTTTGCCTTCATTTCTGCTGTCCAGTCGGTAAAGGTAAATGCCTGATCCGCTGGCAGAGTGCCGATATGTACCTCGATGATTCTTCCCTGGAATATATTATCTCCAAATTCCTTTAACATCTGGGCCTGGGTGGCATGTACCACATCACGAAAGTCCACATGGTCCTTTAGGTCTCCCTTAAAGGTTACCTTAACCGATTCTGGTATTGGCATCGTTGCTTCACCCGTGGCCAGGGCCAGGGCAACGGTTCCGGAATCGGCTCCAAAGGCCACACCCTTGGACATACGGGTGTGAGAGTCTCCCCCTATAATGATCGACCAGTCGTCCACGGTCAGGTCATTCAATACCTTGTGGATCACATCGGTCATCGCATGATATTCTCCCTTGGGATCGCGTGCGGTGATCAGTCCAAAGTCATGCATGAAATTCATCAACTTGGGAATGTTGGTCTGTGCCTTCTTATCCCAGACCGATGCGGTGTGGCAACCCGACTGGTAGGCCCCGTCGACGGTGGGGGAAATAATCGTGGCCGCCATCGCTTCCAATTCCTGGGAGGTCATTAAACCGGTGGTATCCTGGGATCCGACAATATTTACATTTACCCGCACATCGGAACCGGCATGTAAAATTGATCCCTCTTTCACCCCGACCATATTCTTATTAAAGATTTTTTCCACCGCAGTGAGACCCTGTCCCTCATACGAGATTTCTCGGGCCGCGGCAAATACAGGCTTTAATTCCTGTCCTAAAATTGTGGCGGCAATACTCTGTAATTTCTTACCAAATACAATCGCGTAGGATCCACCCGCTTTTATGAATTCAACCTTCTGTGGAGTGAGGGCAGGGGAGATATCCGCCAACTCGGTGTCCCCCTCATAGAGTTTCTTCTCCTTGGTATTGATCGTCAGAACCTTTCCGGTTTCCACCGAGTATGTCTGTTCCAAAACCGGATCTCCATTCCCATCGAGCACGGTATTTCCATCCGCATCCAATTTCTTAATCCAGTTATTTAAATCGATTCCGATTCCCCCGGTCACACTCACTGTGGTTAAAAAGATCGGGGAAATTCCATTGGTACCAGCAACAATCGGTGCGAAGTTTACAAACGGCACATACTTACTTGCCTGCATGCCCGTCCATAAAGCCACATTATTCACCCCGGACATTCTTGAAGAACCCACGCCCATCGTACCCTTCTCTGCGATCAGCATTACTCGCTTGTCTGGATGCTCTTCCTTGAGTGCGGTAATTTCTTCCTGGGCAGATTCTGAAATCAGGCATTTTCCGTGCAGTTCACGATCAGAACGCGAATGGGCCTGTTTTCCTGGAGAAAGTAAATCCGTAGATATATCTCCCTCTCCGGCAATGTATGTCACCACTTTGATTTCTTCATCCACCTCCGGAAGATTGGTAAAGAATTCCGCATTGGCATAACTCTCCAATACATTCTTGGCAATTGAGTTGCCCGCTTTGTATGCCTCCTCCAGACGACCAGTATCCGCCTCATAAAGGAAGACCTGAGTTTTTAAAACTTCAGCAGCCTGCCCGGCAATCGATTCATCATCTCCCAAAGCCAAATCGAGCAAGACTCTTACCGATGGTCCGCCCTTCATGTGGGATAATAATTCAAAGGCAAAAGTCGGGGTAATCTCCTCCACTATGGATTCACCTAAAATGATCTCCTTTAAAAAAGCCGCTTTTCCTTCAGCCGCACTGGTTGTGCCTGGCAAAGTATTATAGATAAAAAAGTTGAGAGACTCTTTTCTGTGCTCATGTGCACTGTCCTTAATTTGAGCGATTATTTCCGCAGTCAATTCACTTCCATCAATTGGCTTAGGACTCAGTCCCTGAGTTTTTCTTTCTTCGATCTCGGTGAGGTATTCTTGATAGGTATTCATAGGTGGCAGAGTAAATAATTGAAGCGTAATTCTTTAAATGAAAGTTTGTTATTTCTTAATTATTTATAGTTAATTATTTCTCCGAATACGAAACAATTTATAAATTTGTATATTTGCATCTTTAAAAAAAGGTAATTTTGCCACTTTTCACAGGACTGAAAATCAGGAATTGATTCCCGATTTTCAAGGTAAAACATACCGTAATCAATTTTCTTTGTATTTATTGTTTTTCCAACGACGAGACAGACCGTTCCTTTTGCGATTTACGGAAACTCCAATTTACTAGATGATCCAAGAATGACTATTACTATGCCACTCGCTTTAGAAATCCTCTCCATCCTGGTATTTGGTTCCATCATTTTTGTATGGGGCATACGCTACAACAACATAAAGGATGAATTTAAACTCTTTAAATTACCCAACTGGTTACGCGACCTAGTCGGCATATTTAAATTCTCCTTCGCGATCATGTTATTTAACGAAAACCTTGAAGTCGTGCGCCTCGGAGCCCTCGGAATTGCCGTTCTCATGATTGCCGCCCTCCTCACCCATGTTCGCTTAAAAAGTGACGCATCGCGTATGCTTCCGTCCTTTTCCCTTCTCTGTGCCTGCATCGCCATTGCTTACATGTGCACCCAATTGTTGCTCCCTGCCTAATTGTCTGATGGCCTATCTGCAAGAATCACTCCAGATCTTGCTTTTTTTGATCTTCGCATTGGGCGGAGCTTATCGATTTTTTCAACCTATCGATGTCCTCGCCAAGCGCATGCTCTGGGTTAATTACTTCAAACCTATCACCGTACGCACGATCGCCGTGATTGAAGTACTCTGTGGCACGGGTATGCTCCTCGCTCTCCTCCTTTCCAACTCCACTATCCCCTTCCTCCTATACTCCGGGTGCCTACTCATGCTCACCATGCTCGGTGCCGCAATCACCCATGTTATCATTGGGGATTATAAGCAAATTATTGGGAATATGTTTATTCTGTTAATTATTTATCAAGTAACTTTTCCTGTTTTTTAGGAGTTACTATTCGATGTTTGAATTTTGTAGCTTTTTTTAAAATTTGAATTATTTTTAACCGAATGAATTACTTCTATTGGTTTGCACTCATTTTTCATGCATTATTATGTTCATTACAAGCAGACGAATGGATCACGAAGATAACCACGGAGGAAGGTAATTTTACGTTCGGAGGTCCTTTACTGGAGGAAGAAGAAAACCTTCTCGGTAAATGGAAAGGGGAAAATGAAGAAGGAGATAAATGGGAAATTTTTCGCCGACCCAACCATGTGTTTTCAATCCAAGTAACTTGGGTCGAAGAAGGAGAAAAGGGTTCCTTTTTTGGGCATGGTCTGTGGGCCGTCCAAAATTCTGTTTTTCTTTATGCGGACATTTTAGAGTCTGACATCGAAACAGATTCGGATTGGCCAATTGAAGTGAAAAACCGGATCCCCACCGAAGATATCTGGGTGGCCGAGGAAAAAATGAAATTATCAAGCAAAGAAAAAATAATTACTAATTCGGAGGATATTGGGGATAGCAACGAGACAAAAGTGACTTCCTTTGAAATGCCACAAATGCGTCAATTTAATAAAGCGGACCCACTAAAAGAAGCCCAATTATTTGACCAAATACAATTAGCCAGCATTCTGAATGTTGAGGACATTATAAAATTCCTTACGGACCCATCTTATTCAATGGATAAAAAAATAGTCGGAAAATGGAGAACTACTGATAACGATCCTGAATGCGACTCAAATAAGATTTCAGAATTTATTCGTCGTGCGGACGGGTCTACGACCGCCGTTTACAATTCTGAAGAAGATACTGAACCGCCAATGACTCATGGACTTTGTACAATTCGCAATGGTAAGTATTATGGAGTTGATTTGATTGATGAGCAGGAAATTTTTTCTTTTGATGAAATTTTTTTATGGGGTGAAGAAATTGTGAAATCCAGTCCAGATGAATTTGCAACTCAATGGATAGACCCAGAAAGAAAAGTGCTCAAATTTTTACCTATGGTTATCACAGTGACTGATAAAAGAATTGCTCAGTTTGAATCCAAAAAACTTGAGAAAGAATACAAGGAGAATGCTTACGAACTCGAATTCATACTCAAAAGTGTCAAGTAAGTCTATTCAAGGTTAAAAAAAATATACTTTCCCTTTTATCCGATTTAAAGAATTCGAACGAATTAGCCTAACGTTGTGCTTGTGACCGACGGGGTTGGTGGATGTTATAGGTACGATGTTGCCAATATCTTCCAGAGTATCCATTCCCTTGCAGGAGATTCAATTGCAGGCCGTTCGTTCACAGGGAGCCGGTGGGCAGAATGTAAACAAGGTTTCGACTGCGGTTCATTTATTCTTTGATATCCGGGCATCTTCTTTACCTGAGGTTTATAAGGAGCGTTTATTGAATAAGAAAGACCGTCGGATCAGCCCGGGGGGCATCGTGATTATCAAGTCTCAGGAAGCACGCACTCAGGAGACCAACCGGGAAAAAGCCCTGAATCGATTGAAGGAATTGATCAAGGAAGTCATGCAGGTTCGGAAATCCCGCCGGGCGACTTCCCCAACACGGGGATCCAAAGAACGCCGTCTACAGGCCAAAGATACTCGTTCGAAAACCAAAAAATTTAGACGTCGTCCCGGTATGGATGATTAGAGAGAAAGAAAAATAATGAAATTAGATGCATACGAAAAAGAACTTTTACAATTGGATGATGATGGGCAAATTTCCGTCCAGTCTCCAGATCCTAAGGAAAAAGAGGCCCTCATCGCGGCTGCCCGTGAAACCTTACAGAAAGATAAACGAATCAAAATTCGTATGTCTGGTCGTGATCTTCTCTCCCTTAAGCCCATGCAAATCGAGGATGCACCGTCAAAGTATTCCCGTGAGGAAAAATAGTCACACATCTCTTTTGCAACTTCAATCTACCCCGTCAAATTAGCCTTTTATCCTTTACTATAAATTCTTACTAAATCTTCCCTCTTCTGAATGTATTAAGTTTTTGGATAAATGTGTTTCTGACAGTTGGAAATTAGTTGGCTGAAGTTATTGCTTTTAATTTCATTATGAACTCTCTCCAAGAAGTAGTGTACGATAATTTTCATGAATAAACAGTATGGTACGGCCCACTTTTTCTTCAATTAGAACCCCTTCTTCTACTAGTTTTTTCAAATACAAAGATGCGGACTGCCGCTTGGCAATTCCCGCATTCACCAGATCCGCTATCTGACAATACGGTTGCTCGAAAAGCACATCGAGTAATTCACTTGAGTAAATTTTCGGTATGTTCCTCTTTAATTTATCTTTGACTTGCTCCCGGTATGCACGGATCTCACGAATCTTTTGATTGGTCCACTGTGCAGATTCCTCCACCACTTCGAGCATGAACAAAATCCACGACTCCCAATTTTGCTCAAATGTGACTGCACGCAAGCGTTCGTAGTAGTCCGCTTTCCTACGGATAATTCCGCGACTGTGATAAAGAATAGGGGAGGAGAGCAAACCTGCCTGTACCAAGTAAAGGAGATTGAGTATCCGACCAGTTCGCCCATTCCCATCTGCGAACGGATGAATGGCTTCAAATTGGTAATGAGCCACCGCCATCACCACCAAGGGATCCAAATCCGTTGGTTCATTGAGGAAACGCTCCCAGTTTGCCAGTTTTGCCCGAATCAAGGATTCTCCTTGTGGTGGAGTATAAACTACATCTCCCGTGGTTGCATTACCCAAGGCCGTACCAGGCTCTTTTCTAACTGCCATTGTACGCGACTTGATCATCGAGCATACCAGCTCCGCCGTAACGGTGGATAATGGACGATCGTCTAAACTTTGGTAACCCTTGTACAGGGCAGCCCGATAATCTAAAGCCTCCCGGGTCGCTGCATCGGGAGACTGTTCCAACAGTGAACTTCGGAAAAGCTTGTCGGTAGTGGTAACAATATTTTCGATTTCCGAACTCGCCTGTGCTTCAAGTAAGGGTAGCACATTGATCAACAATGTCTTGTTAGGTAGAAAATCTCCTGCTTGTTCTAGTTCTGTCAATTGTGTCCTTGACCGTATGCATTGTTTAAGCACCGGCACAGTTTCTAATTCCCGCTTCGGTGGTAGAGGCGGAAGATTGTTAAAGGGAATCTTGGGGTTGCAGAACATGTCGATAAATATCAATTTTATAAACCTATCTCCAATTTATGTCGACGCCATCGACAGGTCAAGCCGTATATGTCGATAGAATCTAATTTTATCGACATATTGAAGTTAGGGCATCCTTTTCTAATTCCCTTCGATTTGTAATATTATTAATTTGAAAACCATTAAGTGATACTTTATGGTTTATGAATGAAAGTGGAACGACTTACGGAAATAAAGAAGTTGTTTGATCGGGCAGGGGAAATGCCAGAAGAACTTGCCAAAAACCTCCACCAATGGTTCCGGGTTGAACTTACTTACACCAGTAACGCCCTCGAAGGAAACACCCTTACCCGCAGGGAGACTGCAATGGTGGTGGAAAAAGGAATCACCGTGGGCGGGAAAAGCCTGGTCGAGCACTTGGAGGCTATCAACCATGCACAAGCTTTTGATTGGATCGCGGAAAAGGCCCGCAAGCCACTCAAGCATTTTAAAGAAAACGATCTTCTTTCCCTGCATAAAATGATCCTCGCTGGCATAGATAATCACAATGCAGGCTTTTATCGGAATGTTCCTGTTCGCCTTTCTGGTTCGCGTACAGTTTTCCCGAATCCCCGAAAAGTGCCGGATTTAATGTCCGCTTTTCATAAGTGGCTCCAATCCAAAAAGAAGATTCACCCAGTGGATCTTGCCGCAGAAGCTCATTGCCGCTTGGTTACCATTCACCCTTTTATTGACGGCAATGGCCGAACCGCA
>NZ_CAXLMO010000043.1:0-58455 GCF_964187635.1 Candidatus Seribacter sulfatis
TTAACAATGCCTTTGGAGCATGGCGCGGTAGCCAAGTGGTAAGGCCGGGGACTGCAAATCCTCTATTCGTGAGTTCGATTCTCACCCGCGCCTCCATTTTAGCCCACTGATAACAGTGAAATCCTTGACTAAAGGTAAGAGCTAAATGAGTTCAATAATTTACCTAGTTTTTCGAATTATAGATCCTTTACGATTGCGGAATTTTTGGGGTAGTGGCATAAAGTTGAATTTACTCTGTACGTTTTCGCTGTTCAAGTTTTGAAATGCTGGAACTCAACCCATTATCCCATGCAAGTAAACAAGGAAAATATCGACTCGATCCATCGCATTGATCCTGAAAGTACAGGTGAAATCGCGGGTCGTTTTGAGGAACTTGTTCATTTGCTCGAAACTGAAAGTGATGATCGGGTGCTTGCTCATGTGGATGCTTTTCACCACTCCGATTTGGCAGATGCGATTGGTCTGTTGACCGGGAGTCTGAGAAAGAGGTTACTCGAACTGGTCAAGGTCGACTTAGACCATGACTTGCTTTTTGAACTCGAGGATCACCTTCGTAAAGAGGTGACCGATCAATTATCTCCCAAGGAAATGGCGGAGGTCATTACCGAGATGGAGTCCGATGAGGCGGTTCAGGTACTCGAGGACATGGAGGCCGAGGAGAGGGACGAGGTATTAAGCGAGGTTCCGGATGAGGAACGCGAGGATATAGAGACTGGATTGGCTTACCCCGAAGACAGTGCGGGTCGTAGAATGCAGACAGAGCTGGTTAGCGTGGGCACTGACTGGACGGTCGGGCGGACGATTGATTTCTTGCGCGAGGAGGAGGATTTGCCCGAGGAATTCCTCGACCTTTTTGTAATCGATGGAGAAGAGAAACCAGTGGGTGTAATTTCACTATCTCGTATTTTACGTTCCCCCCGAAAAACCTTGATGAGGGAGATTGCGGATGAGACCCAGGTGATCGTGCCTGCCGAAATGCTCCAGGAAGAAGTGGCCCTACTTTTTGAGAAATACGATCTGACCACCTCCGGTGTGGTTGACGGTACAGGGAGGCTGATCGGGATGATCACGGTGGACGATGTAATGGAGGTGGCCCGTGAGGAATTTGAGGAGGATGTTCTTCGGCTCGGTGGAGTGGGGGAGGAAACGGTGGATGATTCTGTAATTCAAGCTTCCTTGAAACGTTTTACCTGGTTACTGGTTAACTTGGGTACCGCGATTTTAGCTTCTTTAGTAATTGGTTTATTTGATGGTACTCTTGAGGAAATGGTGGCGTTGGCAATCCTGATGCCGATCGTGGCATCGATGGGAGGAAATGCGGGGACGCAGACTTTAACGATTACGGTACGTGCACTCGCCACCAAGGAGTTGACCGCGTACAATGCGTTCCGTACTTTTCGAAAGGAATTTGCGGTGGGTCTTTTGAACGGTGTTGTCTTTGCAGTTCTTGCCGGCTTCGTCGTGGTGTTGTGGTTTAATCAATTGGATGATCGATACTTGCTCGGTGGTATTATTGCCGGAGCGATGGTAATTAACATGATGGTGGCCGGGATTGCTGGGGTTCTGCTGCCCTTGACACTGGATCGAATGGGCATTGATCCAGCAGTGGCTTCGGGAGTATTTGTTACCACGGTTACGGATGTAATTGGCTTTCTTTCCTTCCTCGGACTGGCTTCAGCAATTTTATTATGAGTATAGAAAAGCGCAGGATTTTAATTACCGGTTCGACCGGGTGTATTGGGACCCATGCCGTGGACTTTTTGTTGTCTGAGGGATCGGGAGAAATTTTTGGTTTCAATCGATCGATTCCCATTGGGAGCGAAGAGAAAAACGATTATCAATGTATTTCTGGAGATCTTTCCGACCCAGAAAGCATTGCACGGATAGTTGAGGAAGTACAGCCCACCCATGTGATTCACCTTGGGGCGTTGCAGACTCCTGACTGTCGGGATTACCCTATGAAGGGCTTGGACATAAATGTGATTGGGACTGCTCACTTGTTTCAAGCCTGTACCCGATTGAAAAGACCATTGGAACGATTTGTCTTTGCCAGTTCGAGTGCAGTAAATGGGGCTCGTTCTCTTTATGGACCGGAAGGAGTCCGCCCGGAAGATCCCTACCATCCATTTAATTTATACGGGTACTGGAAAGTGGCCGGGGAGGGAATGGCACAGGCTTTTCACCAAGCCACTGGTGTAGCCACAGTATGTCTTCGCCTTGCCACTACATATGGTCCTGGGAGAGATCGGGGTTTTACTGCTGCCATGACTTCTGCAATTAAGGCAATTGTAGAGGGCGAGCCTTTTGAGGTGCCCTATCGTGGGAAAGAGCATTACCATTTTTCCTTGGATGTGGGGGCAGGATTTGCCCGTGCTGCGATTGATCCATTTTCCGGATACGGTGTTTTTAACCTTTTAGGAGAAACCCATTCGATTGAGCATTTTATCGAAACCATCAAAAAAGAATCGGTACATTTCGAAATTGATAAACCGGAGATTAATTTTTCCTCGGATGCGGAACCTTCTCCCTTCATTTATGAATTAAATGACGAGGCAACCCGAAAGGTATTTCCCCTGATGCCACAGACCTCTTTACGCGAGGGAGTACTTCAATCGATTGCTTATTTCTTGGGGTTAACCCGCGAGAAATAAATAAATGTAAAAATAAATTTCAGATTATTTTGACATAGATACCTATTTAGTGTAAATACATTATTAAATCCCTTAATTAAATATGATCACTAACTTACTCTCCTTTATTTTCATCCTAAGCGTATCGACAACTGGACTTTGGTTCCTTACACAAGTGTAAGAAACTATTGATTTTCTTCTTCGCTTGGTTTCTCGATCGACTCCATTGTTTCATCCTGAACAAAAGCCCTCACTTTTTGTTCTTGTTGGTTTTCCTCATCGACTTCTTCTCGAATTTTTTCGACAAGTGAGAGTGCATTATTTCGATGTTTGAGTGAACGTTCTTGAAACTTGGCAACTTGAATAAGAGCGTCACTCTGATCATAATGTGCATGCAGGAAATGAAATAAATTAACTCCTGATAATACTCCCATCAATACGGCAATAAACAGAACCGCAATCTGAGCATTTTGAGGTAAATTTTGAGATAACCAATAGGCAGTGGCGAGCATACTTAATCCTAAAACCACGCAGAAAATGAGTACAAGGGTACGACTTGAATTATAGGCGGAATTTCTTCGAATCGATTTGATGGTCTCTTCTCCTGAGTTTGTTTTCTTTTTCATGTCATATTAATTTCATTGGAAAGAGACAGTTAGCAAGACAGAAGAAATCACCGAAATAAGGTTATTGTAAGAAGGAGGAGACTTTTTTTTCTTATTGGTTTTGAAAAAGTGAAACTTTTCCAAGCTCAATTTCATGAGCTAAGTCGTGTAATAAAGTAAGAAACTATTACCATCGATGAATCCACTTGAACACTGGAGGAGAGAATTTTTGAATAAATTGGACGAAATCCAGATTTCTTGAATCGTGAATTAAACTCGGAATACAACCAAAGAGTTTCTATCTGGCGGGACGATGTGATGGACCTGGGGTACCAGAGATCTCGTGGTCGATACGACAGACGAAAAGGTTGTACTGCGTCGGGCGATTCGAATCAATCTTAGCGTTTCCCTGCGTCGAGGCAGACTGCTTCGGAGGTACTCCGGGCAAAGACCAATCCGTTACTCAGGATGGGAGTGCTCCAGCATTTTCCATCGAGCACTTTTTTTCGAGCCAATTCCGTATATTTCGAAGGAGTGGCCTTGACCAAAGAAAGAACGCCGTCATCGGCAAGGGCAATCAAGTGATCGCCCGATAAAATAACATTGCCGGGCCCATATCCATCCTGGCTCCACTTAATCTTACCTGATTTTAACTCAACGCACTGAAGAGGTCCATTTCCATATTTTTTAAAACTGAACATACCATATAGATGTCCGTCATGGTAGAGCGGGGTACTCCAGTGGTTAAACATGTCATTCTTTTTGCGCCAAATCTCGGAGCTGGAGAAGCGGGTTCCTTTTCTGCTGATTTTATAGAGCCCCGCCCCGACACCGTACCCGGCCGAACAGTAGATCATGTCGCCGGCGACCACCGGAGAAGCGGCGGTGGAAACCTTGAAGGGAAATGCCTGACGCCAAAGCTCGCGGCCACTTTTGGGGTCGACTGAAACCAGACCCGATGTGCAGAAGAAAATTACTTGCCTGACCCCATGAATGGTAGTGGCAATGGGCGTGGCGTGGGTGGCGGTTTCATCCCCGGTTTTCCAGGCGAGCTTTCCGGTGTCCCGCTGGAAGGCGAGCAGGCTTTGTCCAGGTCCTCCACCATAAACAATTACCAGATCTCCTTCAATGAGGGGAGCGGAGGAATTTTTCCATTTTATATTTTGTCCGTTGTGTTCTTTTAATACCTTCACATCCCAGATTATTTTTCCACTGGCCGCGTTCATGCAATAAAGGTTCATGTCCGAATCGTAGACCCATACCTTTCCATTCAAGACCGAGGGAGTAGATCTTGGACCATCCCCACCATTATTCCCGGGTGCCCCCGAGTTTCCCCCACCGCTCTTATAATCCATTCGGCAAAGCCAGCTGCTCCAAAGGCGCTTGCCGGATTTTGTGTCCAAGGCTATGCATACTTCGCGCATCAGTCCGTCCTCGTCCTCTTCTGCAATCAGGGTGAAGGCACGGGATCCCTCGGTGGAAAAAGAACTGAACCCCAAGGGGGTGGAGATTTTCCATTTTGGGGAGCCTGATTTTTCTAGCCATGTAGTGGAGGTCAGTCTTTCATCGGTCTTATTATCCGACCGTCGTCCATGGTATTGATTCCAGTCAATCGCAAATACAAGACTTATATTTAGAAAAAGGGAAAAAAACAGGGTAGTGAATATGGTTTTCATGTGCATTTGTTTATTGTTACCTCTGTTCCTTGAAATTCAAGTAAGAAGAGTGGACTGCTTTAATTTTTTCGAAAGCGTAGTCGGTAAAAAATGACCACTAAAATAAGGGTGATTATAAAATACCACGGAAACCAACCAAGCGATTGTACAAAGACGGCATCCTGTTCATTCATCTTCCTTCCCATCACTTGTGCGGGGATCCCCTCGGTTTTGATCCAGGCAATTAATCCGGAATAGAGAATGGAAACTGCCCCATAAGAAAGGTTGGTGGACAGTCCGCGAAAGCTCAATACGGTGGCTCGTCTATCTGAAGATGCTTCTTCGTTGAGGTACCGACTGACCAGGTAATTCATTATTTGCATGGTCGCGTAGAGTAGAATCGCGGGCACAATACCCCAATAGGGAAAGGCATAACTAATACCGTACAGTCCCACAAATAAGAGCGGGCAGAGGAGAAAAAAGTTTTGATTGGGAGAAAATCGATCTGCTAACAGACGGGCGAAGCGGGGAATGAAGACGCCCATCAATGACATCCCTGAAGCGACGAGACCAAAGGTGGCCAGCGGGAGTTCGATTACATTCCAATAAGCACTCGCAATAGTAAGGAATTGTCTGATTACATTATCCAGTGCCATTGCCGCGAGAAGAATGCCAAAGGGGAGGGGAGTTTTCCAAATCCACGAACCTGCTTCCACGGTTTTTCGGAAAGATAACTTCATGGTTTCCCATGCCCCCATTTTTTCGGTTTCAAAAGGGTCTTTCATTGCCAATGCTGCCCCTAATACGACAAGGGAAGAAATAAAAGTCAGAAAAATGGGAGCCTTAACTGCGGTTTCCGCCGTGATGGAGAAATTAATTCCGAGTCCATTCAGGCATGAGTTAATGAAGGAAGAATCGTAAAATGCGGAACCAGTCATCATGGCAAAGAAAAATGCTAAGGAGGTGAACCGTTGTGCTTTTTCAAGGGCCTTGCCCCAATTCTTTTCTAACCCCGCTTCTTTAAGAGAATCATAGGCCAGGGCTTCATCTGCTCCGCTGGCCGCGGCCTCCGCTAAGCCACTCACGATTCGGTTGAGTGCAAAAAGAAGAAATACATATTCGCTTCCATTCATAGGAGCGAACAGAAGGGCTACCATTTCCACCACCATACAAATTGCGGCAAGAACCAAGAGTTTTTTTCTGCCCAAAGTATCGGCCAGTGCACCCGAAGGGACTTCGAGAATAATGATGGTAAGTGCCCAAATTGCATTCAGAATGCCGAAATCTTCCCAGCTCAATCCATGTTCCAAAAAGATCAGGGCGTATACTGGGTAATAAAAGCGGGCGTTGAAAAGCATGCGAAAACAAATAAAGAGACTCAAATTACGCTGAGCTATTTTGCTTATGTCTTTAGTTTTCACTGATGGTGCCAAGAAATTTTTTAAAAATTAATAATTTGAATTTGCAAGATAACTCACAATTCACTTGCTATGAAACAAGCAAGCCGATTCTGATTATTTTATGTCAAGTAGACCTAATATTTTATGGATTTGTACCGATCAGCAAAGATTTGACACGATTTTGGCTCTCGGCAATGACCACGCACAAACTCCTCATTTAGACAAACTGATCGGTCAGGGAACCACCTTTAATAATGCTTATTGTCAAAGCCCAGTCTGTGCCCCCAGTCGGGCTTCTTTTTTGACCGGCCGATATCCTCGAACTACCCGCTGTCGGCAGAATGGCCAGTCCATCCCTGGGGATGAGGTACTCGTCTCCAAGATTTTTTCGGATGCGGGGTACCGGTGTGGCTTGGCGGGAAAACTTCATTTGGCCTCCTGCTCGGACGGAAAAGTGGAAAAAAGAACCGACGACGGGTATGATCCATTTCATTGGTCCCATCATCCACAACCGGACTGGGAGGAAAATGAATATACTAAATGGCTCACGGAAAAAGGACAGGACTGGTTTGATTTACAGGGTGAGAAAATCAGTCCCTATGTGCAAATTGGTCCACCAGCGGAGTTTAGTCAAACCACATGGTGTGCCGAAAAAACGATCGACTTTATCAAGAAAGAAAATGGAAAACCCTGGTTTTTTAGCTTTAACTGTTTTGATCCACACCATCCCTTTGATCCGCCAAAGGAATATCTGAATCAATTTAATCCTGACGATATGCCTTTGCCAAGTGTGCACGCGGATGAGGCCGATGCAAAAACCACTTTCCAAAAACTGGATCGGATCTGGGCCCATAATACCCCCGGGGAATTTCAGGTTGAATCGATGACTGAAGACGACAAGAGATTGGTTTATGCTGCTTACATGGCGATGGTTTCTCTGATCGACGATCAGGTGGGGCGAATTTTGCAGGCTTTGGAGGAATCGGGGCAGGCTGATGATACACTGGTTGTGTTCATGTCAGATCACGGGGAAATGCTAGGCGACCATGGAATTTATTTTAAGGGACCCCATTTTTACGACTGTCAAATGAGAGTGCCTCTGATTATGAGGTGGCCCAATGGTGGTATTGTGGAAAACCGCCGGGTGGATGGATTCGTTGAATTGGTCGATTTGATGCCCACTTTTTTGGAAGCAGCCGGATTGGTAATTCCTTCCGCGGTGCAAGGCAGTAGTTTACTCCCACTCCTTATTGGTGGGGAAGAGAATGAATTTTGCCGGGAACAAGTCTATGCAGAATATTATAATGCATGGACGCATAGTGAGGCATACGGTACGATGCTCCGCACAAAAAGTTGGAAGGTCGTGGTATACCATGGAACCAATCAGGGGGAACTTTATGATTTAATGGAGGACCCGGATGAGTTTTTTAATCTTTGGGACAGTCCTGTTCACGCTCAACGGAAGCAGGAACTTGTTTTGAAATGTTTTGACGCTTCGGTTCTTTCCATGGACCCCGATCCTCCCCGTCTCGGCTCTTTCTAGATAATTTTTTTCGCTCAAAAATCGAATTGGCTTGAATGGAATTTTAACCATGTCAGTCTCCTTATTTTCTTCTTCCCATGAACATACACGAATACCAAGCAAAACAACTCTTCGCGAAGGCCGGAGTCGCAGTTCCTAACGGAACCGTTGCCCAATCCGCGGAAAATTTCGATCAAGCAATCTCTAGCCTGCCTGAAGGTAAGGCTATTGTAGTAAAAGCCCAAATCCACGCTGGTGGAAGAGGGAAGGGTACTTTTAAAGATGGATACAAGGGGGGAGTCCATGTCGTCTCTACTCCAGAAGAGGCCAAAGAAAAAGCGGAGGCCATGCTAGGCAATGTTTTGGTTACAAAACAAACTGGAGATGAAGGCAAAGAAGTTAGTACTGTTTACTTCAATGAAGCCACGGACATAGAAAAGGAATATTATCTCGCTGTATTAATGGACCGTGCCACCTCGAAGCCGGTTATTATTGCCTCCACCGAAGGAGGAGTGGATATTGAAGAGGTAGCGGAAAGCTCCCCCGAGAAAATTTTAAAAGTATTAATTGATCCTGCCCTTGGATTACGTTCTTACCAAGCCCGACAAATTGCATTTGGTTTGGAACTGAGTGGAGATTCCTTCAAGCAGTGTGTGAAATTAGTGACTAAGTTATACGCTTTCTTTTGGGAGAAAGATTGTTCTCAAGTGGAAGTCAATCCATTGGTCACCACTCCCGATGGTGATGTGTTGGCCTTGGATGCAAAAGTTAACTTTGATGCCAACGCACTTTTTCGTCATCCCGATGTGGTTGAACTCCGTGATGAAAGTGAAGAGGATTCCAAGGAAGTGGAGGCATCCAAATTCGATTTGAATTATATCGCCCTCGACGGAAATGTAGCCTGCATGGTAAACGGTGCCGGTCTGGCCATGGCCACAATGGATATCATCAAGCACTATGGTGGATCGCCTGCAAATTTTCTTGATGTGGGAGGAGGAGCAACAGAAGAACAGGTTGAGAATGCATTTCGTATCCTCGTTTCTGATGATTCAGTGAAAGCAATTTTAGTGAATATCTTTGGTGGAATTATGAAATGTGATGTGATCGCCACCGGAATTGTGAACGCTGCTCGCAAGCTTGACATGAAAGTACCTTTAGTGGTCCGTTTAGAAGGAACCAATGTGGAACAGGGTAAGAAGATACTCGCGGAGAGTGGGCTGGCCCTCGAGCCCGCGGACTCACTTTCCCAGGCAGCCGAGAAAATTGTTCAAATGGCGGCGGAAGCCAATTAATCCAGACACCTTTAACAGAAAAATTTATAATGAGCGTTTTAGTAAACAAAGATACCCGACTGGTTGTGCAAGGCATTACTGGAAGTGCAGGAAGTTTTCATACCACCCAATGTATTGAATATGGCACCAATGTTGTCGCGGGGGTTACCCCAGGCAAGGGCGGGCAAAAATTTCAAGATTCTGTACCGGTATTTGATACGGTAAAGGATGCAGTGGAGAAAGAAGGAGCCAATGTGGCTGCGATTTATGTCCCTCCTCCCTTTGCCGCAGATTCAATTTTGGAAGCAATTGACGCGGAGATTCCCTTAGTGATTGCCATAACCGAAGGCATACCAGTGCGAGATATGTCAGAAGTAAAAGCCCGTCTCGCTACTTCTAATACACGTTTAATCGGTCCGAACTGTCCGGGCATTATTACTCCAGGTGAGTGTAAGATTGGTATCATGCCAGGTTACATCCATAAGCCAGGAAAAGTGGGGATTGTTTCCCGTTCGGGTACCTTGACTTACGAAGCGGTTTGGCAAATTACTCAGGCTGGTCATGGCCAATCCACCTGTATTGGAATCGGTGGAGATCCGATCAACGGAACTAGTCACTTGGATGCGGTTAAGCTTTTCCACGAAGATCCAGATACCGATGCCATTATCTTAATTGGAGAGATTGGTGGTACTGCCGAGGAAGAAGCGGCTGCCTTTATCAAAGAACATGTAGATAAACCATGTGCCGCCTTCATCGCGGGTCGTACGGCACCTCCGGGTCGTCGTATGGGGCATGCCGGAGCAATTGTTTCAGGTGGAAAAGGAACAGCCGAAGCGAAAGTCGAAGCGATGCTCGATGCTGGAATCTCGGTCGCCGAGACTCCTTCTCATATCGCCGAAGCCCTCTTCAAAATTTATAATCCTTAATGTAGGATTATATTTTAAAGTGGATTAAGTATTTCTCCCCGAGCCCGGCTTGGGGAAGGGATTCGTCCAAGTTCCATACCTTGGCCGGATGGAGTCCTGAGCTTTTTAATTCTTCTGTATAGTCGCCTCCTTTTAGATAAAGGATTCCATTGGCGGGAGAATTTCTAGCCCCTTTTCGAATTTTATTACTCACCCAACCGAAGAATGTGGGTAGTGCGGTAACCGCACGTCCGATGATAAAGTCATAGGTTTTCTTTTTGGGTAATTCCTCGACTCGACCCCGGCGAATTTCCACATTTTTTAAATCGAGACGTTGTACCATGTCTTCCACTACCATAACCTTCTTCCCGATTGAATCAAGTAGCGTGAAGCGTGCCTGAGGATAGCATATGGCAAGTGGAATTCCCGGTAGTCCACCTCCCGTCCCCACATCTAGGATTTGGGCTTTGGGCATGAGGCGTAAGATATTGGTAATAGTTAGGCAATGGGCAAGATGCTTGGTTTCCAATCGGTCCATATCTTTGCGGGAGACCAAATTAATTTTTTCATTCCATTCCCTTAGTAATGCAGTGTACTCTTTAAGTTGTTGCCAAATTTCAGGAGATAATTCTGGAAACCATTGTTCGAGTAAGTTCCATGAATTTTCTGATTCGCTCATTGTAAAAGGATAAGAACGATTATTTCACATCCAAAGGCTGAAAGCCTTTCACGAGATCATCCATTGCCTTGGCTTGTTTTAGAAAAGCTTCCAGCTGATCCAAGGGCAGGGCACAGGGCCCGTCACATTTTGCCTCTGTCGGATTGGGGTGAGATTCGAGAAAAAGGCCCCCAATTCCCTGGCTCATTCCGGCGAGCATAAGTTCAGATACAGCCTGTCTTCGACCGCCTGCGGAATCACTTCTTCCCCCAGGTATCTGGAGTGAATGAGTCACATCAAAAACAACCGGGCATCCCGTTGTTTTCATAATTCCGAAGTTGAGCGGGTCAACGACTAGATTGTTGTATCCAAACGAGGAACCTCGTTCACAAAGAAGGATCTCTTCATTTCCGGCTTCTTTAAATTTGTTGATTATATGCCCCATTTCATGGGCGGCTAGAAATTGAGCTTTTTTTACATTGATTGGTTTGCCGGTTTCAGCAAGTGCAACCACGAGGTCAGTTTGTCGGCACAGGAAGGCGGGGAGCTGGAGAATATCAATTACTTCGGCACCTGGCTTTGCCTGAGCGGGTTCGTGAATATCCGAAATAATGGGAACTTGATGTACCTCTTTAATTTCGGCCAGTATTTCGAGTCCTTTCTTAAGTCCAGGTCCACGAAATGAATTAATGGATGATCGATTTGCTTTATCAAAGGATGCCTTGAATATGTAAGGAATTCCCAATTTACTGGTAATTTCTTTGTAGGTGGCGGCTACTTCCAAGGCAAGTTCGCGAGATTCCAGTACATTCATGCCCCCTAACAGAGTAAATGGCCGAAGGTTTGAAACTGTTAGGTTTCCAACCTGGATTTCCTTTTGATTATTCATGCAAATGTAATACTGGGTGGATTTCCATGCTCGGCGGAAACGACAATTCCAATACCACCACGGGCATTGAAATCGACTTCGACCCGGCACCATCTTGGTTGGAGCGCGTCGACGAGGTCATCCAGTAATCGATTGGCAAAATGTTCGTGAAAAGTACCCTCATCACGAAATGTCCAGAGATAAAGCTTGAGGGATTTTGATTCTACAATTTTTTGATCTGGTACATAGCGGATAAATATCTCTGCAAAGTCCGGTTGCCCGGTTTTGGGACATAAGCAGGTGAATTCATCGGTTTTCAATTCGACCAAATAGTCTCGTTCTGTATTTCTGTTAGGAAAAGTTTCCAGGGTCCGATTAGGATGGGTTCCCCCTTCTCCCAGCTTGGTAAGGTTGGTATGCTCAGAATTTGTTTCGTTCATAAAGTTTTATTTTTTCATGAGTTTGAAAAATGGGCAATTCTGAAAGGTTATTGAATTGCCTGCCAATTCAAATCTTTTGGTTTTCCTGCCAGGCTCTCTTGGAGTTTTTCGAGGAAAATGGTACGATCAACTTCAACTGCTCCAAGCTTTTCTAGATGGGGAGTGTGTACTTGGCAGTCTATGAAGTGGAAGTTATATTTTAACGCGATTGATACTAATTTCGCGAGACAAGCCTTGGAGGCTTCTGGCATATGAAAAAACATCGATTCTCCAAAAAAGGATTGGCCTAAAAAGAGTCCATATAACCCACCCACTAATTTGTTTTCATGGTAGGCTTCAATTGAATGAGCAATACCGAGTTGGTTTAGTGTACAATAGTCCTCAATCATATCATCTTCAATCCAAGTGCTTTCCTGGTCAGGCCTCTTGGATTGGGCACATTCTTTCATCGTTTGACGAAAGTTTTGATTGATACGAATGGAAAAACGGTTGTCCTTCACTGCTTTTTTTAATGAACGGGAAAGTTTAAATTCAGAGGGGTAAAGAAGGAAGCGAGGATCGGGCGAAAACCAATGCCAAAGCGGATAATCTCCTGTTTTAAGCCACGGAAAAATACCCTTTTGATAAGCAAGAATTAATCGTTCAGTACCCAAAGTCTCGCTTATGGCAACGAGACCATCCGGATCAGTTGCAAGCGGATCTGGAAACCAAGGGGCGTCTCGGTCGTCGAGAAAGTAAACCTTGGTCACAATTTAGCGTGAGGATAATTCCAGGATACTAACTTCGGGTCGGCAATTCAATCGAACTCCCCATAGATTTCCCACTCCTCGAGTGATGTGAATTTGCCTTTTTTTCCAGGAATGTAATCCCTCGACTAAAGAGTGATCTTGAACAGGCGCAAACGGTGTCCAATCGAGGAAGGGAATCTTTAGTTGACCACCATGGGTATGGCCGCAAAGCATGAGATCCCACTTATAATTTATTAATAATTCTTTGGCATCTGGATTATGGCAGAGAACCAATGATGTTCCAGAATTACTCCGGGAGGACACCTTGGTAAGACATTGTTCTGGACGGCAAGTTTTTGACCATAAGTCCCCCACGCCTGCAATTGTGAGGGATTGGCCTTTGAGGTAAATTGATTCTTTTTGATTATGCAGAAGTTTAATCCCTGCACGGGCGAGCATAGATTCGACTTTTTGAGTGCTCTTGAAACCACCATGAGCACCTGCCCATTCACCACCATCATGATTACCTAATGAGGCGAAAGTCGGAACAATATGTGCATACTTTGCCAATAGTCTGCCGAATTCTTCAAGTTCATGGTTACTTTTTTGTTCAGTGATAAAATCTCCAGTAATGACACATACATCTGGGCTTTGCGAAAAGCCTTCCCGAAAAGCAAAGTCAATATCCTCTAAATTTACGCTGTTTGAAAAATGTAAATCAGAAAGATGCAGGAGTTTTATGGGAACTTTATTTCTAAGCTTGGTAAGAATTACCTTCTTCTTTGTAATTTCCAACCAATTTGCTTCAAAGCGAAGATAAAAGAACGAGGCGAGTAATGTACCTAGTCCAAGGACTATTTTCCTTAAAAAATCGCGTCTGCTTCTGTTCGATTTGCTCTTCCTTTTTTTGAGTTGTTCTTGTTGGAAATCTGGAACTTCTCTTTGCATAATCAATTGTTTAGACTATTCGATCCCGCCTGCTTCATCCAGGTTTTCCAATTGTTCGATCAGGTTTTTCAGAGAAACTGTTTTTTCTTTACCACTTCGGAAATCTTTAATTTTGATCTCGTTTTTTATCCTTTCATCTTCGCCTAGAATTAAACCATATCGAGCACCGCTTTTTCCCGCTTCTTTAAATTGTTTCCCAAAGGCAGCATTTTTAAGAGAGTAAGCCACGGAAAATCCCGCTTTTCTGCATCGGGCAATAATGGGAAGGGAACTCTTTCTTTCTTCGTGATCTCCAATTAAAAATAGATCCGGGGCGAGAATATAGGTGGGAAGTAGGCCTTTTGATTGCAGGCAATCACTCAGGGTCATATCGCCAATCGCAAATCCACTTGCGGGCATATCTACATTGCCTGAAAGCTTTTTAATTAAATGATCATAGCGACCTCCCCCCGCGAGTGCACGACCTTGCCCGCTCGCTTCAAAGGCTTCATAAACAAATCCAGTATAATAGGCCAAACCACGGACAATCGAAAGGTCAATTTTTATGTAATCATCTGCACCATGTCCTTCTAAATATTCGAGGAGAGTAAACCATTGAGATGCTCTTTCTTTGCCCTCATCTCCACATTCATTTAATCGATTTTGTAATGCATCAAGCGAATCGATTTTTTTGATGGAGTCAATCTCAGCAAGGATTTCTTCTCCGCGTCCAGGGAGGGCATTTTCCAACGACTCTTTATTCTGTTCCGGTTTTCTTCTCTCACTTTTATCAATTGCATCCAGTACTGATGGTCTTTGCTCTTCTGTAACGCCGAGAGCATTTAAGAATAATACCCATGTAGTTCGGTCACTTAAGCGAATTCTAAAATCTCTTACACTCAATCCTAGGGTTTCGAATATTGCGACAAGCAGAGCGATTAATTCTGCATCTGCTCCGAGATTGGATTCTCCTAATAAATCAGCATTAAATTGATAAAATGATCGCCCCCGTCCTTTTTGTGGCCGTTCATATCGGAAGTGTTCCCCCACATTGAACCACTTAATGGGCTTGGGTAATGCATTTGCCCTTGAGGCAACCATGCGAGCTAATGTCGGGGTAAGTTCTGGCCTTAGTGCGACGCGTCGGTTGCCTTTATCTTCGAAGTGAAAAAGCTGACCTACAATTTCTTCACCAGATTTTTCTACATATAAATCTAGAGGCTCGAGTATGGGGGCATCGTACTCAGAGAAGTTAAAGGCATGAGCCACAGTTCGAAAAACGCGAAAAAGGTGGTTCCGTCGAGCACAGTCTTCGGGAGGGAAGTCCCGAAAACCGGGTAAAGTTTCAAACATTTTGAGGGGAGTAAAATTAGGAAGAAGGATCGAGCTTATCTAGGTTAAGTTTATCTAGTCCTTCTTTCATCTCTTTACCTGCTTTAAATTTAACGACTGCTCGGCGCGGTATCATTACATCAGTTTCAGGTTTATTGGGGTTTCTTCCTACCCGTGACTTTCTTACCTGAAGTTCAAACACGCCAAACTTACGCAATTCAATATTTTGACCATTTGCGAGGGCTTGTTGCATGATATCAAGAGTATTTTGTACTATACTTCGAACATCATCGTGGTTGTAATTAGAATTCTCGTAAATTTTCTGTACGATGTGCCGTTTCGTTAAATTATTGGACATGGTAGGGTGTTTCGGTTTGAAAGAGTTTCAATATAGGGTTAGATTGTTTCCTTCATAGATTCCTGTTACTCAATGACCTGTCAAACCCATTTTAAAAAAAATGACTAAGAAAGATGATGATAATCCTTTAGAGGAAATCCAAAAACAACTTCACGATTTACTAAATAATAAAAATGTTCAGGTTGCATTTGCCCCTTTTATGGAATCGATGAAGGCAAAAGACGGGGGAGAAAAAGTGGAAAATGAAGTCAAGGAGAGTAAGCCTCCTCCGCCGGAAGATGCGACTCGTGATGAGAGGTTAGACACCATTCGTTCCTTTGATCGTAGACCAAAGGAAATTCGTGATTATTTGGATCGTTTTGTAATCAAGCAGGAGCAGGCCAAGCGCGTGTTATCGGTTGCCGTTTGCGATCATTACAATCATGTCCGCCGTTGCTTAGAAAATGAGAAACTGGCCAAAAATGAATATGTGAAGCCTAATGTTCTCCTTCTTGGTCCAACTGGGGTAGGCAAGACCTTTCTGATGCGTAATGTTGCGAAATTAATTGGCGTGCCTTTTATTAAGGCAGATGCGACAAAATTCTCGGAGACTGGATATGTTGGATATGATGTGGAAGATATTGTGCGGGACTTGGTAAAATCTGCTGATGGTGATGTTGAACTTGCAGAATTTGGAATCGTGTATGTGGATGAGATCGATAAAATAGCCTCGGAGTCTTCAAAGACGGGCAAAGATGTTTCCGGTCGGGGGGTTCAAATCAATCTGCTTAAATTAATGGAGGAGACTGAAGTGAATCTGCATGCCCCTCAGGATATGATGGGGCAGATGAAATCCTTTATGGATATGCAGAAAGGAAATAAGCCTAAAAAGAGTACGGTAAGCACAAGAAATATATTGTTTATTGTAAGTGGTGCATTTGATCAACTGGGTGAAAACATTCGTAAACGACTCGACTTAAACCGAATTGGTTTTGGCTCGGCAGAAGAAAATATTTCATCGAGTGAATCGGCAAATCGCTTTTTATCTCAGGCGGAGACGCGCGATTTTATAGACTATGGTTTTGAGCCCGAATTTATTGGTCGATTACCAGTTCGTGTTTCCTGTGAAGAATTGAACAAGGACGACCTTGCTCAAATTCTTAGTT
Source organism: Candidatus Seribacter sulfatis (assembly GCF_964187635.1). Classification (NCBI taxonomy): domain Bacteria; kingdom Pseudomonadati; phylum Verrucomicrobiota; class Opitutia; order Opitutales; family Candidatus Seribacteraceae; genus Candidatus Seribacter; species Candidatus Seribacter sulfatis. Next base: position 16,445 of record NZ_CAXLMO010000043.1, read on the forward strand.
CGTCTGAAGGAAATGTATTGGAACAATACAAAAATGATTTTTCTGGTTACGACATCAGTATTGAGATTGGCGAGGATGCGATCGAAAAAATCGCCGAAAAAGCAGCTGAAGAAAAAACGGGTGCCCGTGGATTAGTAACTATTTTAGAAAAAACCTTCCGAGATTTTAAATTTGAACTTCCCTCCACTGCAATACGAGATTTTTCAGTCTCTGCTAACACCGTTGAAAATCCAGGAGAAGAACTTGAAATTTTACTTGAAGAAAGGAGGGATGAATTGGATGATTCCTTACTTGAAGATGTAGATCGTTATGCGGAACAATTTAGAAAAGAATGTGGCTATATTCTCAAGTTTCGCAAGGTTGCGAAGACAGCGATTGTAAAGGAATCAATCGCTGAGGGGCGATCTGTGCGTGCGATTTGTGAAAGAAAATTTTCTGATTTCATTCATGGTTTGGGCATCATTAACCAAAGAACAGGTAAAAAGGAATTTGTAATTGATAAGAAAGTAGTGGACGACCCGGATAAGGAATTATCTCAATGGGTAGTCGAGAGCTTTGGTAAAAGCAAGGATTCGTAAGGCGTGAGTAATCCTGATCCTGATGCGGTTCGAGAAACTTTTACCCGCGTTGCTGATCGATATGATATTGCGAATCATTTACTTTCTGGTGGGATTGATTTTTATTGGCGTAAAAAACTAGTCAATTTAGCAAGGCGGGCACCTTGTTCAAGAATCCTTGATTTGGCAACAGGCAGTGGAGATGTTGCCTTTGCCTTACAGGACGGCCTTGCTTCAACTGTTGAAATTATCGGGCTCGATTTTTGTGAACCTATGCTTAAACAAGCTCGTAAGAAACGAGGCCGACTTGGATTAGATTCTCAACAGTATCAGTTTATAGAAGGAGACTGCCTGGATCTTCCATTTGAAGATTCAAGCTTTGATTTGGTAACGATTTCTTTTGGCCTTCGAAACTTGGCAGATCGTAAAAAAGGATTGGCCGAGATTTATCGTGTTCTTAAACCAAATGGGCGTTTGATTGTATTGGAGTTTACTCAACCTTATTGGTGGTTTCGGCCCTTTTATTATTTTTATCTCCGCCTACTCTTACCTTGGTTTGCTCGAATAGTTACCGGTGATCGTGATGCCTATCTTTATTTGGGCACCAGTATTTCCAATTTTCCAAACCGTGCCGAATTGGGTGGGGAACTGGAAGAAGTGGGCTTTGAGAATGTGAATATTGAAGCACTTACTTTCTCGATTGTTGCCTTACATGTAGGTACAAAGAATTAATTTCTTACTATTTTCCCAATAGCTCTCTAATTTTTTCCGCACTGACTTCGGGTTGCTGGCAAGTTTGATTTTCGCAAATGTAAACGGCAGGTTTTCCATCCACTAACCGATGGGTTGTGATAAAAGGTGCAAACTCTAAAATTTCCGGATTTGTAACTTGCGTGGAACGAAAGAGTACAACTTTTGCTGGGAGGAAGTGTTGATTCACTTCTCTAATCAATTCCTTGGTATCATCCATGCTTGGATCTCCCACGATTACGATTTCTTTTGCTGGAGCGAGGGCGAAGTCAAGGGCATGTAGTAATACTTCTGCACCTTGTGGATTTTTTTCTATAAAACCAGAAAATGCAGAAAATAAATTTTCTGCAGAGGTGAGGTATTTCTTATTACCTGTAATTTTATTGATACGAAGTAGGTTGAGCGCCATGACTGAATTACCGGACGGAATTGCACCATCATAGATCTCCTTCGCCCTGATTAAAAGTTTTTCTCCATCATCCGCGGTCAGAAAAAACCCGCCCTTTTCTTGATCTTCAAAATGGACAATCGTGAGGTCCACCAATTCGATCGCTGCTTTCAAGTATTGAATATCAAAACTTGCTTCGTATAAATCAATTAATCCTTGGCTAAAAAAAGCGTAATCTTCTAAATGCGCAGGAAGTCCCGCTTTTCCACGACGCCACCTTTTTAAAAGTCGTCCGTTGGGTAGCCTTAATTCGGAAAGACAAAAATCGGCGGCATTTTGGGCGATTTTTAAATATTTATCTTGATCCAATGCCTTTGCCGCTTGTGCAAAAGTTGAAATCATTAATCCGTTCCAGTCGGTCAGTACTTTATCATCTTTTTGCGGATGGATTCGTTTTTTTCTAGCCGCAAAGAGAGTTGCTTTTAGCGAGTCTATTTTATCCCGAAATTCTTGCGGTGATTGATTTTTTTCTTGGGCGATTTCATCGAGAGATTTTCGTAAATGGGGAATATTCGTCCCGTTTTTTTGATGTGTGGCTTCATCCAGGAAATTTCCTTCTTTTTCGAACCGATAAGTTTCGTTAAAAAAGCTGCCATCCTCAATTCCCAGAATTTCTATTACTTCCGACTCAGTCCATACATAAAATTTTCCTTCTTCTCCCTCACTATCTGCATCTTCGGCAGAATAAAATCCACCTTCAGGTGAGGTCAAATCTCGGATTACATAACTAAGGATTTCCTTTGTAGTTTGTGCAAAATACTCAGACTTGGTAATTTGAAAGCATTCCAAATTTGCCTGGGCAAACAGGGCCTGATCGTAGAGCATTTTTTCGAAATGAGGAACAAGCCATTCTTCATCGACAGAGTACCGGTGAATTCCCATGCCGACTTGATCATACACTCCGCCCTGATGAATTTTTTGAAGACTGTGCTTTACTATTTCTAAGGCCTTTTTCTCTCCGGTTCTTTTATGATAACGTAGGAGAAAGCTTAGCGTATGAGCAGTTGGAAATTTAGGTTTATTCCCAAAACCTCCATATTGTGAGTCATAATCTGTCAGCAATGCCTGGAAACAAGCGTCGAGGTGACTTGCATTTAAGTCTCCACCAGCTTGATTCGCCTGCATTTCATTTAGGCTTTGCATGATTGCATTGCCGACTTCTGTTACCTTGTTTCTTTCCTTTTTCCAAATGTTTGCAAAATGTGGGATCAGTTGGATCATGGAAGATTTTGGAAAATATGTGCCGGCGAAGAAAGGAACTTTTTCGGGTGACATGATTACTGTCATGGGCCAACCGCCTTGACCAGTCATCATCTGTGTGACAGACATATAGACATTGTCTACATCTGGCCTTTCTTCCCGGTCCACTTTAATACAAATATAGTCCTTATTCATTAATTCCGCGACCTCATCATCTTCAAAGGATTCATGTTCCATCACATGACACCAATGACAAGTGGTGTAACCAATAGAAAGAAAGACTGGTTTATTTTCTTTTAATGCTTTTGAAAATGCTTCCTCCCCCCAAGGATACCAGTCGATTGGGTTACGGGCATGTTGAAGAAGGTAAGGACTGCTTTCAAATACCAAACGATTAAACTCCACTCCACCATCACGTGGCAGTTGAGCAATTTCTGAAGGCTCGGGGGGTGGGAGTCGCGAAGAATGCTTATTTTGTATATCCGAATGTTTTCCTTCCTTATTTTCTTTCATCGCAATAGGGGAGGGCAATTCGGCGGACCCAGTCTCTTTTTCTGCACACCCGGATATAAAAAAGAGGGGAGTCAGAAAAGAAAAGAAATAAAAGAACGCACTTGATTGTAACAAGGAACTGATCGGAATAGGGGTTTGTTGAAATTCCTTGCCCCGACAAGTGCTTCGAGTCACGAAACGGAGATCAGCTTTTGTAGACTATCTGCTCTTTCCTGTATTTCTTTCGCTCCGGCGGATTCGAGCCGGTCACACCCAAATGCTTCCACGGTTAAACTTGCAGTGGAGGTTGCATAAAGCATTGCTTCTTTAATCGTATTAAAGTCGGAGGCATTTCGTGATGCCATTCGTCCAATTAAGGCACCGGCAAAAGAATCGCCCGCACCAGTCGGGTCACGAAGATCGGTAACCGGATAAGCAGGCAGTGCAAACATGCCATCTTCATGAAAGAGAATAGCTCCGTGTTCACCTTTTTTAATAATGACAGATTCCGGGCCCATCTTCCTCAATTTTTGCCCCGCAAGAATGATGTTATTTTCTTCGGTCAATTCTTCTGCTTCAGTATCATTAATCACAAATAAATTGATTCTTTTAATCAAATCAAGCAGTGCGTTCCTTTCAATTTCAATCCAGAGATCAATTGTGTCCGCGAGTACATATGCTTCGCTTTCTAACTGATCTAGTACATGTGACTGAAGTGCCGGGTGAATATTTCCAAGAAGTACAAAAGGAGTATTTTTGTAAGAATCCGGAAGGTCGGGTCGAAATTTCTCAAAGACATTTAATTGAATATCAAGCGTGTCCCTACGATTGAAGTTTTCATGGTATTTTCCTTTCCAAAAAAAAGTGGGTCCACTTTCATCTTTTTGTACACCTTCCAAGTCAATTCCACGAGAACGTAGGCGGTCCAGATATTCTTCTCCAAAATCATTACCAATCACTCCCACCATTTGTACATCGGTATAGTAACTCGCCGCGAAAGAACAGTAGGACGCTGCACCTCCAAGAATGTGCTCTTTTTCACCGTAGGGAGTGATGACATTATCAAAAGCAACAGAACCCACCACAAGTAATGGGGAAACTGAAGAGGAATCAGATTTAATACGATCAGACATAGTGAAGTAAGATATCGAATTTTAAAAGAAGCTCAAGAGAACAAGGGTAAAGTTTTCTTGCATTTGTAGGGGAGATCAATCGGCTTGAATCTTAAGTTCCGATTCATCATTTTATTCTAATCATCTAGTTTGAACTGAGTTATTATTGATTGAAAATTTATAAATTAAAATGCAATTCGCAACCTCTTTGATTGCTCAATTAGCAACTAGTGAATGGCCAGTTTTTTCCTCATTAGTAGGTCGATTCGGTAGCAATCTAAGGATTCTACTGAATTAAAAAACTGATTTCAAAACGTCCTTAAATCTTCCCCCAAATTTTTTTCATAAGAGCAAATGTTGTGGGGTCATGTTCTTCCAATTCGGCCCTGACAAAGGGATAAAAGTCATTAACTCCAAGGTATGATTCGGACATCTCGGCAAAAAATTCCTTATGATTTGTCCGTGCATAATGACTTGTTTTTCCACCGCGGAAAAGCAGAACTTTTTCATAAAGGCCCTTTTTTTCAGCCCGTTGATAAGAATTTATAATTTCCTGGTGATCAAAACTGAGAATTTGATCATGATAGGAATGCGCGAGTTCGTGCAAAACTACATAGGGGTGTTTAGCCCACTGGTCCTTGCTTAAAAGTTGATGGGCCCTAGGGATATGAACTCTTTTTTCTAGTGTTGGGTCGTGCTTGTTTGTGAGTAACCATCGCTTGCTTGGATGGTATTGCATAGTGGTTAATTTGTGGTTCAGGTCTACTCGGATGTATAATTTACGCAATACCTCGACCTTTTCTTGATCTAAGATGTAGGTAATTCGTTGAAGGTGATTGGCGAGGGCTTTTTTTACATCTTTAAATAACATCCGATTCTCGCTGTTCTTAAAATCAGGATTCCATTCAACTGGCCAACCCTCGATTTTTTCTAGAAATGGAACGGAAAATTTTTCAATTGATGAAGCTCTTTCATTTGCGATTGAAAAAGAAACCAAAGTAAAAAAAATAAATAGGAGCGCAGGTAAGTATTTCATATTTAGGAAACTTGAGTGATCGGAAATGTGCTGGCGAGGACAACCTGGTCATCAATTTCAATAAGAATTGAGTAATTCCCCGGTTTTTCAAATTTTAAACGATGAATGTCATTAATTAAATTTATGCGGTGTTGGGGACCGGGAGATTCAAATTTGCGATCAATAATAGTCCTTGGTTCATCTTCCGCCATTGGAATACCAATAGAAATTTTGAGCATATGTTTTCCCTGGGTCAAATCAGAGAAAGAGAGAAACCAGATCATCCGGGGGTGAACTACTGGAAATTCTTTGGCTCTTAAATTCGAGAAAATACCCAGCAGGGTATTTTTGCCAGTAGCCGGATCTACATAAACTGAATCGCAGGTTATCCAAGCTAGGACTTGTGGCTTTGTAGACATAAAAGTTGAACTAGGTTTGTAGATTATGAAAGACCGCTTCTTTGAAGCAGAGCTTCTATCTTTGGGTCCCGTTCCATGAAATTTCGATATAATTGATCGGGAGGAAGTGAATTTCCTTTGCTTAAAATATGCTGTCTAAATCGATGACCAATTTCAGGATTCATCACACCCTCTTCTTGAAAGCGGGTAAAGGCATCCGCATCAAGAACCTCGGCCCATTTGTATGAATAATACGCAGCCGCATAGCCAACAGGACTACTAAATAGATGGCTAAATCGGTGGGTAATAGTGCGGGCAGGAGATTTTCTTTTTGGGAAATATTCTTTCAGTTCTGATTGAATTGCCTTTTCTAAATCATCAAATTCCTGCAATGCGAGAGTTCGGTGTAAAAATAAATCCAACTTGGAAAATGCAAGTTGTCTCATCATTGCATTTCCTGCCATAAAGTTTCGAGCCCGGAGCATCTTTTGAAATAAATCTTCCGGAATGGTTTCTCCCGTTTTATGGTGTCTTGCAAATAGGTCTAGACTGACACGCTCCCAGCACCAATTTTCCATAATTTGAGAAGGAAGTTCTACAAAATCCCATGCCACATTGACTCCGTTCAAGCTGCGGTGAGGTACTTCTCCGCATAAATGATGAAGGAGGTGACCAAATTCGTGAAATACGGTTTCGACTTCATAATGAGTAAGAAGTGCCGGCTTGCTTGCGGAGGGTGCAGTTAGGTTTCCACAAATGAGACCAAGATGGGGGGGGCGACTGCCGTCTGGTTTAGGCTCTGCTGTTTTTAAGTAGTTCATCCAGGCGCCACCACGCTTGGAAGAGCGGGGATGCCAGTCTGCGTAGAATGAGCCTAGCAAACACTTACTTTTTTGATCAAACAAATCGTAAAATCTTACTTCATTGTGCCATACTTCAACGGGTTGGCTTTCCTTTACTCCATGGGCAAAAACTTCCCCTTCAAATTGGGTGGACCGTTCAACAATCTCCAAGCCAAATATTTGGGTCACCAAGTTGAACATGCCGTTTAATACAGACTGAATAGGGAAGTAGGGTCGAAGATCTTCATCATCAAAACTATAGCGTTCCTTCTTTAACTTTTCTGCCCAGTAGCCGACTTCCCACGGTTGAAGCAGACCGACAGCTTGTCCTGTTTTCCCTGCTTTAAATTCCTCTAACTCACGGTTTTCTTCTGTGAAAAAGGGCAGAGTTTTCACTTTTAGGTCAGAGATGAAATCATCTGCACACTTACCATTTTTTGCCATTCTCCTACTCAATACGGTATCCGCAAAGTCTTTTTTGCCAACTAGTTCTGCTTTTTCTTGTCGAAGAGCCAAAATTTCTTTGATCAAGAGGGAGTTGTTATTGGGTTCTTCTGTACCCAATCGATCGCTTGCAGACCAAATTTCTTCCCGGAGTTCTTCGTCATCAAGATATTGTAATACTGGAAGCATGGATGGTGCATGAAGGGTGAATATCCAGGCATCTTTCCCTTCGTTATCACCTAGTTTTTTGATCGCAGCCTGCTTTGCTGCATCGAGCGCAGAGGAAGGAAGTCCCTTGAGCTTAGCTTCCTCTTTTACCACCATCTGCCAAGCGTTGGTTGCATCCAATACATTTTCAGAAAACTTTTGAGTAATCTTTGCAAGCTCACTGGAAATTTCTTCGAGGCGCTTTCTTTTTTCGAGAGGAAGATTAGCCCCCGCTTCCTGGAAATCTTGAATGGTTTCTTCCAGCAGTCTCCGGTCTATCGAACTTAACTCATTTGCTTGTTCGCTTTCGGCAAATGTTTTAACTGCATTCCATAATTTACCATCCAGGAATATTTTCGCACCAAATTCACTGACTGCAGGCAAAATATCATTATGTGCATTTCTTAATTCTTCTGAATTACAAACTGAGTCCAAATGAGCCACCAAACCCCAAGCTTCATCCAGTTCGACAGTAGCTTGCTCCAAAGACTTAATCGTGTTGGAAAAAGTTACATTTTGGTGGTTTAATTCACGGATGGACTGCAAGTTCTTTTCGGATTGCTCTAAGGCAACAGTGATATCATTTCGAACGCATTCTGGTTGGAGAGATGACCAGGAGGGATTCCCGGTGTTTTCGAGGAAAGGATGATTTTTCATAGTAGGAATAGATTCAAAGTGTTGGATTGGTAAATTGGTTATTTCCCAATCGATTCAAGAAGTTTTATTTTTTATTTGATTCAAGTTTTTTTTGTGGCGCATTTGTAAAAGTTGTATGGCTAGGGCAAAACCCATAGGCACATAAATCATAGATTTTTCAACTTCTTTACCGAGCCCTTCCATAAAAATAGTAATACCAATTACAATGAGAAAAGAGAGGGCTAAAATTTTCAAAGCCACATTTTTCATGATGAAGTCACCAATTGGCTTGGCAAAAAACAGGATTACAACAAATGAGGAAAGGACTGCCGTGATAATAATCCATTGATTATCCGTTAGCCCGACTGCCGTGATTACCGAGTCGAGCGAGAATACAATATCGAGAATTACAATTTGAAAAATGATTCCGCCCAAGCTCGCTTTTGCTTTATTTTTAGTCTCATGATGCTCCAACTCAACCGTGGCATGGATTTCTTTCACCGCTTTCCACATTAAAAATAAACCACCGGCCAGTAGTGCTAGGTCTCGCCACGAATAAGCAAACCAATCAGGACCATCAGTCCACGCCGGATTGGTCAATTGTATCAACTTTAGCCCCCCTAACACCATGATTACTCGAGCCACCATGGCAAGAACCAGTCCGAAGTTTCGGGTTGAATTTCTTTTGTTTTCCGGCAAGCGGGAAACCAAAATTGCAATAACCAAAACATTATCGACTCCAAGAATTAACTCCAAGCCAACCAATAATGCAAATAAGCCAATTAAATCACCATCCATACTTCCCATCCTTTCATGGTTTCTCGTTTTGAAAAGAAAAAAGATTCAAGAATCGACATTGTTTAGTATTTGGGATTGTTTTTTGTTATTTGAAAAATCCATTTGATATTCAAATAACCGATGCAAGCTTAGCTTTTTTACCGGTCGCCACACGCGTTCCCTTGAAGTTCGGATCTGAGGTACTGACCTCGGTCACCTGTGCACGAGTTTCTGTTAGTGTGGAGAGAAGGGATGGACATTCTGGGAAGGGATGGGGAGAAACCCCACTCAGTGTTCAGTGGGTTTGGCCATCCACAACTTCCTACGACGACCGACATTTAGCTTTGCAGGAATTTTCGGAAATATTGCTTAAGAAATGTAAAACTCATTCTGGTTTTGGACATGCATTGGAACTCGGGCATTCTTTCGTTTTTGAGCAATTGCCTACTTTTTTAAATGAGTATAATCAATCTGAAAGAAAGGGACTGGAGCCATTGCCGTGGCTTGCTGCTTTGGTTTGTGCTTCTGCTTTTGACCTCGCATTACATGATGCATATGGCATGACCAACGACTTGCCGACCTATCAATCCTATGATTTCCCTTACCTCAATCTGGATTTAAGTCATTTTATTGAACCCAAAGACGGGAATTCGATCTCATTTGCCGGTAAGACTCCCTCTGACTTTTTGGTACTCGATCCAGGTGATCAAATTCCCGTATGGCATTTAGTGGGAGGATTAGATCCTTTGTCAGAGCAGGAATGTACGGGAAACGAACCGCGGGACGGTTACCCTATACATTTGGAAGAATGGATTGAGCGGGATGGACTAAATTGCCTTAAAATTAAACTTCGGGGGAATGATTCTCATTGGGATTATGCACGATTGGTCGCAATTGGAAAGATTGCGAAAGAAATGAATGTAGACTACCTGACAACCGATTTTAATTGTACTGTAACTGATCCTCATTACGTGAATCAGATTCTCGATCAATTAAAAATCAAAGATTCTAAGACCTGGGATAAAATTATTTATGTGGAGCAACCCTTTCCCTATGATTTAGAAAAGTACGGAATTAAAGTACATTCTCTATCGAAAAGAAAACCTCTTTTTATGGATGAAAGTGCACATGACTGGAAGCATGTCAGACTGGGTTTGGAATTGGGGTGGACAGGAGTCGCTCTCAAGACATGCAAAACACAAACGGGAGCTCTTCTTTCACTCTGCTGGGCAAAAGCACATGGAATGGATTTGATGGTTCAGGATTTAACTAATCCAATGCTTGCTCAAATTCCGCATGTATTACTCGGTGCACATGCAGGGACTATCATGGGAGTGGAAAGTAATGGAATGCAATTTTATCCAGAGGCGTCGAAAAAAGAGGCGTTAATTCATCCTGGTATTTATGAGCGAAGAAATGGCATGCTTGATCTATCCACGATAAAGGGTCCTGGGTTTGGCTATCAAATGGAGTTGGGATAACTTGGGTAAATCTTTTTTTTAAATATTCTCAAACTTATAATTCAAATTAAGTTCCCTTTATTTATACTAAGCAATGGCTCAGATTGGTAATATAAAAAAGTTACCTTTTTTCGAAAAACTAATTCTTCGATGGTATACTCAAAGTGAGGGCAGAGTGCTTTTAGAGTCTTATTTGCTCTGTAGTCTTATACCCGTAATTCTGTATATTTTGCCTGAATGGGCAATGGTGAGCGATGGTCGTGTTCATCGCAATGGTTTAGTGGATTACAGCATGGGACTGGGGGCAATATTTCTAGCACCTATTTTAGAAACAATTTTTATTTTTGTACCTATCTTAGAACTCTGCCGATACTGTAAAGTGAAGACAATATGGACTATTCTCGGATTTGCCCTATTTTTTGAACTGCTCCATACTCAACGAGGATTTTGGGGACATCTTATTCTTTATCCGACAATGATAAGCATGACCGTTCTCTACCTTTCAATGAGAAAGAAGTCTTTTTTACACGCCCTGCTTTTTACTGGAGCAGTACATGAATTTTATAATTTCACTGTAGTGATGGCGAGTCCGATGACCTACGACAAATTTTTCTATTAATTCCCTAAAAATGACTAGGTGCAGTGTGTGGGCTTATACTAAGTGTGTGCAAGCTTGCCGTTCGATTCAATTTCTCGCATCACATTTTGAATTTCGGATCGGAACTCGTTTAACTTTGTCTTGGATAAATTAATTTTGTCATGGGCTGCTTTTTGCAACTCATCGCAAATATCAGTTAAGCGATCACTCCATTTTTCGAGGGAGGAGAGAGTCTGATCGATCAATTCACTTGAAGAAGTAGTGGCTTGTTGGATAAGGGAAATTTGGTCAGTCAATTGTCGCTTTGTTTCGCGAGTTTCAGCTAGAAGTATTCTTTCACCTGCGACACGTTTCAAATCTCCAGTTAAACCGAATTTAGAGAGAAACCAAATAATCCATTTTGATGGGTCGAGCTGCCAAGGCTTTACGCCATTTCGGTAATCCCATTGAAATTCATGGTGATAATTATGATATCCTTCCCCCATTGTGAAGATTGCGGCAATCCAACTGTCCCGTGCACTATGGCTTGTTGAGTAGGGACGCTCGCCAATCATATGGCATAGTGAGTTGATGCAAAATGTGGCATGTTGAACCATTACTACCCGTGCGACACCGGGTATTAGTAATCCACCTAGAGCACCTGCCATCGGGCTAATATTACCTGTGGAGACTGCATAAACATACCCGATGATCGTGGGTAAGATAAAACTCATGAAAAATGCAATCCCATGAACCCATTTGTCCTGCCACATGACAAGACGATCTTTTTTCAGGTCTTGTACATTGTTGATTGGATTGTCCGGTTTGAGCTTAAACATAAGCCATCCCATGTGAGCCCAGAAAAATCCTTTACTTATATCGTAGGGGTCATCATCAGTATCAACATGTTTGTGGTGTTTCCTATGTTCGGAACTCCACCATAGGGCAGAATTTTCAAAAGCAGCGGCCCCGAAAAGAAGTACAAACAATTTGACTGGCCATTTTGCCTTGAAGGCTTTGTGAGAAAATAAGCGGTGATACCCCACGGTGATACTCAATCCGGTGGCGGGATAGTAAAACATAAAAACCCCAAAAATAAACCAGTCCCACCCAAAAAAATAAAAGTAAGCCGGTACAGCAGTGAAAGTAAGAATGGCTGTAATAATTAAAAAACTACTAGTTACCCACTCAACTCGATTGAAAGGAATGTTTTTGAACATTGTTTTAATCTATTGGTGAATCCTCAAATTACGAATTCTTTTTTCGGCAGTAAGAAGATTCAATCAATGAATTTTATATCTTGGACCGATGGGCTTTGACATAAAAGGAAAATTTTCAAAGTATTTACATTTTAAACTCTCACTTATTTCATGAAAGATTTAGCTCATTTCCTTGTTTGTATTTTAACGCTTTCAGTATCTTCACTGTTTCTTTGTGCAGATGACTCGAAAATTCTTACCTTGAAGGGTAAAAGTGGCCCAGGAAATGGAAAAACGATTGTCCTGGTTTCTGGCGATGAAGAGTATAGAACTGAGGAAAGTATGCCCATGTTGGCTAAAATTCTTGCCGAAAAGCATGGCTTTACTTGCAAGGTTCTTTTTGCATGGGATAAAGCTGGTAAATATATTGATCCCAATAATCAGCAGGGTGTGGTTGGCTGGAATCACCTCGAATCCGCGGATCTCATGTTAATTGGTACGCGATTTCGCAAACCCAATCAGAATGATGCGGTGCATATTACGAATTTTCTAAACGCAGGGAAAGCGATTGTTGGAATTCGTACTTCCACTCATGCATTTAATGGAGGAGAAAAATTGGGAGGTGAAATTTCTTACAGTCAGTTCGGACCACTGATCATGGGAGAAGGCTGGGTGAGTCACCATGGCAAGCACAAGGGGGAAGGTGCACGTGGAATGGTTGAGACTAAAAATGCCGCACATCCAATTTTAAATGGAGTAACCGATGTATTTGGTCCCTCTGATGTATATGGCATTAATCGCTTAAATGAAAAAGATACCATTCTTTTGCGGGGAGCAGTAACTAAAACACTTGCACCAAACTCTTCTTTTGTGGATGCGAAGAATGATCCGATGCAACCACTGGCATGGCTTCATCCGTACACCGCTCCCAATGGAAAGAACGGCACCACATTCTGCACCACTATGGGGGCATCAGTTGACTTGGTTAGCGAAGATTTAAGGCGATTGCTGGTGAACTCGGTTTATCATCTTACCGGGCTAAAAGTTCCTGTTAACGCGGATGTAGATTATGTGGATCCTTTTTATCCCTCTTTTTATGGATTTATAAGGGATAAAAAGTATTGGTCGGGCCAAGACATGCAAGCAAAAGACTATGGCCTAGGTAAGACTCCTCATGCACCGGATCCCCAAGGCTCTCCTAGTTGGTCATTTCGTGATACCCCGAAAAAGAAGTAAGTTTTATTCTACCTCTTTATTTTTATTTACGATTTCATTCTTTGCCTGTTTTGCCAGTTTACGATACCGGATTACTTCCTGTAAATATACCATTCGTAAGTTATGCCCGCCGAGCTTGCTGTAGTTACGAAATCCGGGGTTAGAATAAGCAGGGCTTAAATTCTGGGCATCAGCAAGTGCCTGATAGGTCCTTGCTCTTGTCTCATATCTTTTTACACGAATTTCAGCAGATTCATTGCTTGTCTTGGTCGATTGATTAATGGATGAGGTGCAACCATTGTGGAGAAAAAATAATCCAATGCAAAGAATGACTTGAAAGGCTCTTTTCACTGAGTTGTAATGCCGGCTTGAATTAATTTCTCTTTTACCTGTTCGACTGACATTCCTGCTGTGGGAATTGGAAACCCCAGTGTGTCTCCATTGGGAGTAAAACCATCCCCATTGGTATCAACGAAGATTGGGTTGTGATAGGCACAGGGTTTGTTCGTTCCTTGACCGCTGTTTCCATATCCTGTTTTAAGATTTAATTCTTCGCCATAGGCTACTACGATTAAGTGGGCATCATGGGAAAGCTCGATTGTTAATAATTGATCGAATTTGACTACTTCATCCTTAAACCAATGGGGGTGTGTTTTTCGAGTGTAATTATACTTGGTGGACTGTCTTCCATTGATCAAAATTTGGACGCGATTAATGTCGATCCAGGAGGAGCATTGCACCCGGACATTTAATTGAATTGAATCATTTGCTCGGGCAAGGCCTCCGGGTAGGATTCCATCCTGAGTTTCCACTTCCAAAAAGGGGCCGGTGGTGAGCATCATTTGCCCCGCTTTCGCTCGACGACTTATTTCTTCCCAATCAATCTCTTGGGGGTTATCAGTGGAACTGGGAATATAGGTCCTCCATCCACCCACCCCATTTCCAAAAACAGTATGGGCATCACTTACAGCAATTCCCCAAACCCTTCTCCCTTGGTTGAGCATTTGAAGCCAGACAAATTCACGAATTATGGAAACTTGTTCCCTGCTTGCCCTTCGGGTAATCTGGTAGGGTGCCCGTCCCAAAATTTCCGAGGCTCGGTAATTTTGTGTTTCAATTGCGTCGATCAGTGAAACGATGCCCTCAAACCCATTGTCTGAATGTCCATCTTTGTTTCGGTCATTAAAATTTTCGACCATATCCGGATGGTTAATGTGAATCCATCGATTTTTCTTGTGACCGTGGTGATCGCGCAGATTGATTGCATTAATCCGAGGGTCCTTTACCCACTTTGGGGAACCGTTATCCTGAAGGTAAGGACTCGGAGTGATCGGGAATGCGTTCAGGTGTGCTCCTGAACCGGTGAGTTCGATCCCGGGGACAGTTGAAATCTCATTTGTCAGTTTTAACTCTTCTATGTGGGGTTGCCAGTCGTATACTCGGTTATGCTCGGTAGTGGGAGCGAATTCGATGTGTTCGGCGGCCAGGTTGATGATTCGATCATTTGTCCCACACACATTGTCTCCACTCGGAGTGGAGTGGTTGTGAAAGTCAGTGCTTACCCACCCCTTTGTGTTTACTGTTCGTTTAAGTTTGGTTGAAAAAGGCAAAGTCTCTTGCGGGGAGAGAGTGATTTCTTTTTCGACATGGTCGAATTCAATTCCGCGGGTCACAATAATTCGATAGGAACCAGGATTCAGGGCGATTGAGAAAGTACCGGTTTCCGAATGGTATTGATTGTTACATCCATGGGCACGATCAACGGGGCCGAGTTGAGGGTCGCTGGTTTCTCCCAGCCCGATCAATTGAACTTTGCAGGGTATGTCTTCCCCGCTTTCATTAGTGATGCTAAAATCAATTTTCGATGCCGGCTTCATTGTGCAATTTTTTCGTACTCCACTCTCTTGTACATCGATGGAAAATGATTGGTTTTCCCTGCCATGATCAAGGATTGAGACCATCCATTTTCCAATGGGTAATTGAGTTGATATTTTACCACTTTCATCAGGATACCCCAAAATGGATTGTTCATTTTGGGAAAATTTGAAAGTTGCGGATGAAATTGGCGTTGAGCTGTCTTCCTGAAGTGTGATTTCGACTATTCCAGTTTTACCCATTTTTTGTGCTACCCGACCCAATGCCTGTACTGGAGATGTTCCCACTGCGATAAAGCGCTTGATTTCAATTTGGTCTCCGGGATGAAGTGTTTTTGAGCGGGGCGGCAATTTTCCATTTTTGTCCCTATACCAACCATAGGCGTAGCCGGCTTTGTCGGCAGGATCTACAGAGTCCGCCCATTCGATATTCTCGAGTCGGCCAGATTCTCTGAACCGGGTCCACCGATCATCAATGGGTCCGGAAACTTTAATTTTCCCCTCATTACGAATCAGGCTGAGTATATGGATTCCATATTCTCCTTCTTGGATTGTATAAAGGTGTTTTTTAAACAAACCTCCAGATTTTGCTGCGGTGGTTACCACTTCAATTCCATCCCCAGACTCTGTTTTTCGAATGTAGGAAATCTCTCCCTGCTGGCGGGATGGGGAGAAAATGGTAAGTTGGTCATTTTCCGTTCCCCGTAGGCAAAGATCGTAGAGGCATCCAGGGGTCATTCCATTTGCCCCCCAGAAAGCACCCATGTTGGCCTTGCGGTCAGGTGCAGAACTTCCAATTGCACATTCAATCAGTTCATTCCTAAGTACGAAGTCTCCAATGATACCATCCGCTTCTTTACCTTGGGGGAGTTGAGTAACCGTTTCAGGAGAAATTTCAATGATCTCTACTTTTCCAAACTGCGAAAAAATAGGAACGAGCAAAAGAAATAAAAGAGATATTTTTTTCATTGGGGTAATTGTTGAGGGTGAAAAATCCAAATTGTGTGATGAAATTAATTATTACAACCCCTGAAAGTGAATTTTGATTCGTTTGTTCGAATGATCTCTTCTCTATAATCGTATAATGTGATTACTATTTATTAAAATTATACTGACCCCATTCTAGTTTGTGTTTATGAAACAATATATGTCTCAAAATACAAATATTACCCTTATTCGTCATGGTGAAACCGAATGGAATTTGTGCGGACGTTGGCAGGGGCACGCAGATTCTCCGCTGAGTCCCCGTGGTGTCGCACAGGCAGAAGCACTGGGCCAAAGAATGAAGGGTGAGAAATTCGATTTTTTTTATTCAAGTGACCTCGGTCGTGCCATGCATACATCCGAACTGGTGGGCGGGCCATCCGGTATGGTTGCGGAACAGTATGTCGGATTGCGGGAACGTGATCTTGGAGTGCTGGAGGGTATGAACACCGAGGAGATGAAAGTGAGTCAACCAGATGTTTACTCGTCCTTTCGTAATGATGGCCCGGATTTTCAGGTTCCAAACGGAGAGAGCTTTCGCGAATTTTGCTTACGTTGTTCAGGTGCAATCGAGGAACTTGCGACTAAACATTCGGGAGCGAACATCGCTTTGGTTACTCATGGCGGAGTGTTGGGTGCAATTTTTCGTTATGTTCTCAATCTGCCTTTGGATTCCGACCGTAATTTTGTTCTTCTTAACTGCTCCATTAATCGGATCGAACAGATAGAGGCGGGATGGAATTTGATCAGCTGGGGAGACGTGGCACATTTAAAAGAAATAAGCACTTTAGATGATGGCTGAAGTCAACGACATGGCTCGTCGATTCGCTTGTTCATTTCTCATTCAGTAGTGGGGGGTAGGGCACTACAAATGCTTTTTTTACCATATAAAAGAGTAACTGTTGTAGAGAGGGGAATCAATCCTCCTCATTGATGTATTGAATGATTCGTTCATAAGTGCGATATGCCAGCGTATGCATTAATGGGTCTGTGAATGTGGTAATTCTCTTCTCTGGTAGTGGGGGCCAAATCGGCTTTATTCAAAAGGGTAAATTTCAATTTTGATTTTATTTTGGCATCCAATCAAAAATTATTGGAGACCGAGAGAAAGCTTTTCCTTACAGAAAGAAATACTTTTTTCAAGCTGACTCAGTTGATAATTTTGTTGGGCCACTTTCTTTTCTATTCCCTCCGGTGAACTGAAAGGTTTTATTTCCTTTCCTTTTTGGCTGATCAACAAAAAACGCGAAAAGTCTTCCGCTAAAAAAGTAGAATATGGGGGCCAAAAAGTGGGATCCAGATAAGGAAATTCTTTTGCAAATCCTGATATGATTTCTAATTGCATGGGGAGGGAAGGGCACAATCTTTTCCATTCTGAAATAAAAGTGTCCAGGTCTGTACAACCCTCTCCCATAGCGGTCCATTGTACTTTTACCCCTCTTTTACTTTTCCATACCATGGAATCTCTAATACCACTCGATATTGCATAAGGGGCAAGGTTCCGAAGAGTATCAATTGGGTCTTCGAGGGTCCATGTTGCGTTACCCGAATCTAGAGTGGCACCAACATACTCAGTTCCTGCCCGTTCAATTAACTGAACAAGTTCACGGCTATGCAAATCACCTGCATGGTTTTCAACTGCTATTTTTACACCCGCATTTAAGGCCACTGTCTTTACTTTCCTTAAAACTTGTACAGTGCTCGTGATATGGTTCTGTATTCCTCCTTTGCCGTGCCTGTCTTTCATCGTGCCCAGGTAGCAACGGGCCACGCTTGCACCAACCTCTTTTGCGACCCGGATAAGAAGGCGTAAATGCTCTTCGGCGGTTCCATGTTTATCCTTGAAGCTTTTGGAGGTGGGACAAATCCCACCAGTTCCAGTATGAATGACTATGCCCCGGTTTTGAGCTTCCTGTTTAATCTCCTTGAGATAGGAGGAATCCAAAGACTCGTAAACATCAAGGTCGGAAAATAATATCGTGTCTAATTTATGAGAACTTGCAAAATCAAGAAGCCGTGGAGCTTTCCAACCAAGAGCTCGGATTGAAAAATTATCAAATCCAAGTGGAATCGTTGTTGCCGAAGAACTACTTGCACGCAGTGGATTAGGTAGCATGATACTGGAAGCAAGAAGAGATACGGAACCATGGCAGAATTTTCGTCTGGTTTGAAGAGAGTTGAATATTTCCATACTCATAATGGCAATCGATGTGTATGAGATCGGCAAGATTGAAAATGTTGAATTGCGAGATTTTCAATTCTAGGACTTACCCTTTTTACGCGACAAGATTCTTAATCGTAACCGAGGTGTTTTGAGTCCAACTTGACTATAAAGTTGCCCGCTACGATTAAAAAAATGTCAAAAAAACCTAAATATGATTTGCTAAGGTTAAATGTATTAGCATAGGTTATTGGGTATATGAAAGAGAGTAAAGAAGCGCAGTTGGAGGAATTTAAAGTGGTTTACGAATTAGAAGGATCTTTGGATCTTGCCACAAAGTATTTTATGGCAACCCAAACAGAGGACGCAAAAAAAATGTTTTCTTTCGTTTGCCAGAAAAATGATATGAATTCAACTGTACAAAGGATAGAGAAATGGAACCGTTGGAGTTCGCAATGGGAAGTACAGGAGGAAGAAGTTTCCTAAAGTTCTCTTTTGGTTTGATATTTTTCCAAAAAAATCGAGCGCGTTACGATTTCATTACTCTTTTTTGCGTTCCTGTATAATCTTATAAAGGGCGATGTGAGTTTATAAAAAATGTGGCGGTCCGTTTGAAAACTCATTCAAATTAGGTTATGTTGTTTGTATGAAATCGAATCGAGAACCAAACCTAGAAGAGTTCAAGTTTCATTATCATTTCGAAAATGCGGTGGGCTTTTCTGACAAGTATTTCTTAGCCCATAATCTTGATGAAGCAAAAGAAATGTTTGACTACGCATGTTGTAAAAGACATCTGCACCCACATCTGGACGGAGTTGAAAAATGGAATCGTTGGAAGTCAAGTTGGGAGAAGATAGCAATTCCCGACAAGAAGCACTTTTCCAATTAATTCACGCTTTTGAAGTTTGGACCAAATTCACATCTGATATCTCCTCACCGCTTGTAAATCGATAAGCCCACAAAACTTGGTCGCAGGTAACGCAACCGTCTACACAAACTACATTATTAATTACTTTTGGTTCATCCGCCGGTAGGCAATAGTGTCCCAAGAATATTGGTTTATCATTGTGTAAGTATTCTTGCCCAATTTTTTGGGAATTAATCGCAAAAGATTCAGTAAGTAACTTTTTCGATTTGGGAAAGAAATTCGACCCATTAATTTTGTTTTTCTCACCTTCCCACCACCGAATCCGTGCTTTCTTTCTCTTAATCCCGAATCGATCCAAATAATTTAGTTTGTTTGGAATTGGAACTGTAATTCCCCTCAAGATTATATCGATTGCTTGCCCGAGGTCTGACTGCGAGTCAAAAGTCGATCTGATGAAATTTTCATCTCCTACACTTTGATCTTTAAGTTTCGTAATTGAGGCAAAATGCCATGCAGCATGCACCACTCTTAACTCATGAAATTCTAAAAATAGGGGAAGAGATTGGATCCATGGAATAAATGGTTTGATCGCGGGTTCTACAAGTGTTGGGTCCTTTATAAATTGTTGAATTAAACGAAATTCGTGGTTTCCGAGCACAGCAAAGGCTTGTTCGCTGGAATGTAATTTTTGCACGATTTTTAGCACTTCAATTGTGTCCGGTCCTCGATTGATTAAATCACCCACAAAAATAATCTTACGACCTAGCGGGTGAACAAAAGTTCCCTTATTTTCTTCGTATCCCAGTATTTGCAATAATTCGATGAGCAAAGAAGGATACCCATGAACATCCCCTATAATATCAAAATTAGCCATTACTTTTGGCATTGTAAATGAGCGGGGAAATACCTAATTTTTGATCAAATTGTTTCATTATTAGTTTGTAATTTGTATTACTAATATAAGCCTGGTATTTGCTCAAATTGATAAATCTAAAATCCCATACCGGTTAGTTCCTTTTTTATCTATACTTTGAATTGGAGTAGTAGATTCATTTCTAATTAAAGAGTCATCGATGTATACTACTTTCTAATTGTTAATTTCAAATGAAATTAGTTTTCGTATTTTCTTGAGTTCAAACTTTATTAGAATAATTTTCTTAGCAATAGTACTTGATACTACTTACTGTAAGGAGACTTTATTGTATTTCATTACTAGATGAGTGAACTGCTTCTGGGGCGTTTTACTTCTCTCGGAAAATACAATCCACTACCCCTTATCTTGTAAATAGTAACTTGTATGTAATGATTTCTTCGGCAATTAGATCTTCTATCCAATCAATCTTTCCAATAATGCAGTCAATCCAACCAACCCAGAATCGATCCTTAAATAATGCTCGATTAACTACTATAAATTTACCCGGAGGAGAAGTTTCCACCCCTGTTTTTATGCCAGTGGGTACACAGGCAACAGTGAAAGGTATTCTCCCTCGTGATCTATCTGATGTGATCGGTGCGTCGATTATTTTAGGAAATACCTATCATTTAAACCTGAGACCCGGAATAGAGGTGATTAGGGAAGCAGGTGGACTTGCACGTTTTATGAATTGGAAGGGTCCTGTCCTCACAGATAGTGGGGGTTTTCAGGTTTTCAGCTTGGCAAAGTTAAGAAAGTTAAGTGATGAAGGAGTTCGATTTAATTCTCATATCGATGGAAGAGAAGTTTTCCTGGGCCCGAAAGAAGCGATCGAAATTCAGGACGCTCTCAAATCAGATATTGCCATGTGTTTGGATGAGTGTCCTCCGGCGGAAGCATCTCGGGGTGAAATATCTCAGGCGGTCGATCGTTCCACAAATTGGGCTCGTTCTTGTAATTCAGCGTGGAAAGAAACAGATGCCATTTCGGAGGGAAGAAAACTCTTTGGAATTGTACAAGGGGGACGTTTTCCAGAACTAAGGAAACGTTCTGCTCTGGAATTACAGGAGGTGGGTTTTGCAGGGTATGCAATTGGGGGAGTAAGTGTGGGTGAATCTGAGGAAGAAATGCTTGAACAAGTATTCTCTACGGTTCACTTTCTCCCCGATAAACTTCCTCGATATGTAATGGGAGTCGGTACTCCCACTCAATTATTACAAATGGTGGGATATGGAATTGATATGTTTGACTGTGTATTGCCAAGTCGAGCTGCGAGGCATGGTACTGCTTACACATCGACGGGTAGTATTAATATAAGAAATGAAAAATTTAAGTTCGATTTCAGTCCATTAGATTCGGAGACAGATTGTTTTGCGTCCCAAAATTTTTCTCGTTCCTATATTCGCCATTTATTTATGGCAAAGGAATCTTTGGGTGGAGTTTTACTCACTTTGCATAATTTGCGTTTTTTTGTAAAACTCATGGAAAATGCCCGGGAGCAAATCAAGGCGGGTACTTTTGCAAAATGGGCAACTGATTGGACCGAGAGATATAACACCAGTTCCGTGTAATAAAAAAGCCGAGGCAATGCTCGGCTTTTTTATTTGAATTGATCGAAAAGTTATTTCTTGGCGGGAGTCTTGAGTTCAGAGTCTTTTGGACCCGCATTCTTAGGTGCTGAACCTTTCCATTCGCATACATATCCCTTCACCTTACCTGAGAAATCAGTGGTGTCGGCCCATTTGCCTGATTTTCCATCAAGAATTAAAAAATTGTATCCGTTAAGAGCGGCAGGTTTATCATCTCCCCAATGCTTAAATTTGAAGGGTTCGCCATTATCCCAAGTCCATTTTCCTTCTTCAAATTCATCTGTGCCACCCAGCCAAACCAAATGATCCTTGGCCATACGACGAACGAATTCATTTTCTTGAACAGTTGAAATTACAACAAGCTCCCCGCCAATATCGTCACATGCAAACTTGGCTTCCCACCAGGTGCTATTGGTATCGAGAAATGCTTTGTAGTGACTGCCTCGAAAAGGAACTGAGTCCTTGGGCGGTTCAACTTTTTCTGCAAAAAGAAAGCTGGTGATTAGAATAGTGAGTGAAGTTATGAATATATTTTTATGTATTGGTGTCATATTATGCTAAATGTAATAAAAAGATGAATGAAGTTTCGCAACAAATTTTGATGAATTTAAAAAAAAACTAAAATGAACTCTCATGCCTTTGGCTTGACTAAACAAAGTGATTAAATCAGCATTATTCCTTTGCTTATGCAAATATTGAGGTCGGGACGTGGCGCAGTCTGGTAGCGCACTACGCTGGGGGTGTAGGGGTCGCAGGTTCAAATCCTGTCGTCCCGACCATTTTTCTCTTTTTTTGAATCTTTTATTATGTCAACGAAGCTGAGAGTCGGTTGGATAGGACTGGGAGTTATGGGATTTTCCATGGCAAAAAATTTGTTAAACCAGGGAATAGAGTTGAGTGTTTATTCCAGAACTAAAGAGAAAGCTATTCCACTGCTTAACTGCGGTGCAAGTTGGGCAGATACTCCAGCCGAACTCACCAGAGAAGTAGATTATTTATTTTCCATGGTTGGCTACCCAGAAGATGTGGAAAGTATTTACTTTGATGATCATGGGGTCTTTTCGAATTTAGGGGGTGGCAAGGTTCTTATTGATATGACAACCTCTAGTCCGTTACTTGCCGAGCGGATTGCAGAAAAGGCAAAAAACTTGGGTTCATCTGCGCTGGACGCACCTGTAAGTGGTGGAGATGTGGGAGCCAAAAAGGGTAGTTTAGCAATTATGTGCGGAGGTGAGCAGGAAATTTATGATCGATGTCTCAATCTTTTGGAAATAATGGGATCTAATATTCAGCTTTTTGGATTAGCTGGATCTGGACAACGAGTTAAAATGAGCAATCAAATACTAATTGCATCCACTATGATTGGCACCGTGGAAGCTTTGTTGTATGCGGAAAAAGCGAATCTCGACCTAAATAAAGTAATTGGATTGATTGGTCAGGGTGCGGCGGGGTGTTGGTCTTTAAATCAATTGGGACCGCGGATGGTTCAGGAAGATTGGGCACCAGGATTTTTTGTTAAACACTTTATTAAAGACATGGGGATTGCACTAGAGGATGCCGGTCGAATGAATCTCAAATTAAAAGGGTTGGAATTAGCCATGTCTTTTTATGAACAGGTCAAGAAAGAGGGTTGCTCGGAAAATGGCACTCAGGTCTTAATGAGAGTATTAAGAGGATTAAACCAACAATAATTTTCAATCGTTAAAAGAATGTTTCCAAATCCTGTGGAATCAGTAGTGTATATCTTTAATTTAATATTATGGTTATTCTAGTAACAGGGGGAGCAGGTTTTTTAGGCAGTCATTTATGTGAGCGTTTGCTGGGGCAAGGCCATGAGGTTTTATGCTTGGACAACTTTTTCACTGGCCGGAGAAAGAATGTTTCTCATTTGATGGCAAATTCGAATTTTGAACTGATTCGCCATGATGTTGTCGACCCATTTAAATTCGAAGTCGATCGGATATACAATTTGGCCTGTCCCGCTTCTCCAGTTCACTATCAATATAATCCGATCAAAACAGTAAAAACTTCTGTGATGGGAGCAATTAACTGTTTGGGTTTAGCAAAGCGAGTAGGGGCCCGAATTCTACAGGCATCCACGTCCGAAGTGTATGGCGATCCGGAAGTGCATCCCCAACCTGAGAGCTATCGGGGCAATGTAAACCCAATTGGGTTAAGAGCATGTTACGACGAGGGAAAACGCTGTGCTGAAACTTTATTTTTTGATTACCATCGCGAGAATAAAGTCGATGTCCGGGTTGTTCGTATATTTAACACATACGGTCCGCGAATGTTAGCAGATGATGGCCGGGTGGTATCGAATTTTATTGTTCAAGCCCTTAAGGGGGAAGATATCACCCTTTACGGAAATGGTTCACAGACCCGTTCGTTTTGCTATATGGATGATTTACTCGAAGCGATGATTCGTACAATGGAGCAGGATCAAACTGTTGGTCCTATTAATATCGGTAATCCGAACGAGTTTACAATTCGGCAACTCGCCGAAACAGTCTTACAAAAAGTCCAATCCAATTCCTCGATTATCGAAATGCCTTTGCCTGCAGATGACCCCACTCAGCGAAAACCAGATATTTCCCTCGCCCAAAAAGTTTTGGATTGGGAACCAAAAATACAACTTGAGGAAGGACTTGATAATACAATCCCTTACTTCAAGGAACTTCTTGGCGTTTAAATTTTAAACTATGAATCCTCTTTCTCCTTTTAAATCGATTTTGCAAAGCCTAAAGGGCAGAAATCATCGAAAATACATTAAGAAATGTGCGCCTGCTGTTCGCGAAATCAATCGAATTGAAAAGGAGTATCAAAGTTTAAGTGATGAACAACTTCAGGCAAAGACACCGGAGTTAATGGAGAGATTTCAGAAGGGCGAAACTTTGGACGCCTTATTGCCTGAAGCGTTTGCAGTTGTTAAGAACGGTGCACGGCGACTTTGTGGAAAAACAATTGATGTCTGCGGTCATCCACTTCTATGGGAGATGATTCATTATGACGTTCAGTTAATCGGGGGAATGGCATTGCATGATCGGCATATTGCAGAAATGGCAACGGGGGAAGGAAAGACATTAGTTTCGACTTGTCCCCTTTACCTCAATGCAATCTCAGGAAAAAATTGTCAACTCGTCACAGTGAATGATTATTTGGCCCGTCGGGATTCTCATTGGATGGGTGCTTTATTTGAATTTCTTGGTTTAACGGTGGGCTGTATTCAGAATAATATGCCTTCCGCTGAAAGACGTTTGATGTATGAGAAAAATTTAACTTACGGTACGGCATCGGAATTTGGATTTGACTACTTGCGCGATAATGGAATGGCAACCTGTAAGGATGATCAGGTACAAAAGGACTATTTCTTCTGTATTATTGACGAAGCCGATTCTATTTTGATAGATGAAGCTCGGACTCCATTAATTATTTCTGGACCGATGAGAGAAGACCACCCATTGCCCTTTGGTGAAATGAAGCCCTTGGTCATGAAACTCTTTGACACCCAACTTAAGCAATGTAATCGACTTGCAGAGGAGGCTAAAAAACTGTTTGGCAAAGAGGACCTTTCTGATGAAGAAGCCGATGAGGCGACTGCTAAGATTTACCAGGTTAAAAAAGGAATGCCCACTCATCGCCAATTTATGAGGATGATGGAAAATGCTCAAATTCGAAAGAAATTTGAAAAATTCGATTTGGAGATGAACTCTGATTACAACAAGCAAAGGGCTCATCAATTAAAAGAAGACTTGCATTATGTGATCGATGAAAAAAATCAACAAGCTGATTTGACTGAGATTGGAAGGTCTTTAATCAGCCCAAAAGATCCTAATGGCTTCGTCATTCCAGATTTAGCAACAATTTATGTGGAGATCGATCGTAACTCTGAATCTGATGACGATACCAAGCGGGAAAAAAAGGAAGAAGCAGAAAAAGACTTTCAAGTAAGAAGCGAAAGGATTCATACTGTATCCCAACTGCTACGGGCATTTGGCTTATACGAAAAAGATAAGCAATATGTTGTTCAAGGCGGAAAGGTAATGATTGTGGATGAGAATACAGGTCGCCTTATGCCCGGTCGTCGATGGAGTAATGGACTTCACCAGGCGGTTGAAGCCAAGGAGGGAGTGGCCATTGAAAAAGAAACTAAAACCTATGCCACGATTACTATCCAAAATTACTTTCGGATGTATGACAAACTGGCTGGTATGACTGGAACCGCTGAAACTGAAGCTGGAGAGTTTCATGATATTTACCGCCTCGGTGTAATGGTGATTCCCACACACCGAGATTGTGTGCGAAAAGATTTAAATGATTTGATGTTTAAAGGACGTCGCCAGAAATTTAATCAGGTTCTCGAAGACCTGACTGAGGCACATAAAAACGAACAACCCGTCTTAATTGGTACGGCTTCGGTTGAATCTTCTGAAGTATTTAGTCGTATGCTCAAACGTGCCAATATCAGGCATACCGTACTCAATGCAAAATTTCATGAAAGGGAAGCGGAAATTGTTTCACAGGCGGGTCAGCGGGGTGCAGTTACCATTGCTACCAACATGGCTGGACGGGGAACGGATATTAAATTGGGGGAGGGGGTAAAAGAGCTCGGTGGTCTTTTGGTTTTGGGTACTGAAAGGCACGAATCCCGACGAACAGACAGGCAGTTAAGAGGCCGATGTGCTCGTCAGGGAGATCCCGGTGCTTCTCGCTTTTATGTCTCCCTGGAAGATGACCTAATGCGCTTGTTTGCCAATCAAGGAGCTCTTTCCAAGATGCTGGAGAAATCCTTTGGGGATGACGAGGTCTTGGAGCATGGTACCTTAGATTGGTCGATTCAAAATGCGCAAAAGAAAGTGGAGCAACAAAATTACTCAATTCGTAAGAGACTTCTTCAATATGATGACGTCTTAAACAGGCAGCGGGAAATTGTTTATTCCATCCGTAATGACGTTTTGTTGGAGGAGGACCCTGGTAAGATTTTGATCGAGTTGGTAGAGGAAGAAGTAGAGGGAAGAGTTGGTGGGATTCCGCTTACTGAATTTAAAGCAAACCGAGTCGAGGACATGCCCGAAATGGAGTCATTATTGGCCTCTTGGGTGAATGTTACTTTTCCTTTATCAGTTCCATTGGAAGATTTATTCGGGAAGAGTGAGGATGAGGTTAAAACACTGTTACTCGAAAAAATTACCGGTGCCTATGATGGTAAAAGAAAACTGGAGGATCCCGACCAATTACAAAGCTTAGAACGGTATGTAGTGGTCAACGCTGTGGATGTGCATTGGCAGGACCACCTGACAGAAATGGATGAATTGCGTCGAAGCGTGGGATTGCGTGGTTATGGGCAAAAAGATCCTTTAAGCGAGTATAAAAATGAGGCATTTCGTGCCTTTGAAGAGATGATGGTCGCAATGAGGTCAGATGTATGTTCCGGGATGTTTCGTTCCTCGACCAATTTGGCAGCGTTTGAAAATATGCTTTCCAATCTAAGTAATGTGGCAAAAGTTTCCGGTCCGGATACATCTTCGAGCGGTGGATTTGATCGATTTTCGGGTCCGAGACAAGGTAATCCTAATTCAGGGCCAACCGAAGCTCCAGAGATTCCTAAAATTGCGACTCCTGTAGTGCGTGAAACTCCCAAAGTGGGGAGAAATGATCTTTGTCCTTGCGGGAGTGGGAAAAAATACAAGAAGTGTTGCGGAGTAGGAGTTTCTTCCTAACGAAATATTGCCAGCTTAATGAGTGGCGAGGGGGGGAAGAGTTTCCACTGAATTTCCCAATTTTTATTAGCCCTCCACCTTCTGGGACGGTTCGTTTATTGCTTGGGCTCTGCCGCGAGTTGTTGCCAGTTTATTGCACTGATCTGTTCGGGGCGTAAGTGCCGGTCGAGTTTATTAGCCAGTAACCAACGATCGATCTTTTCCTTCACATCTGTGCTTTCCTTTTTGATCAGAGATCCGATCTGCTTTCTCCTTTGTGTAAATATTTTACGGATGAGTGCACGATCTTCCTGGTCGAAGAGAAAGGGTGCTTCTAACCTATCCAGTTGAACGAGCACTGAATCAATTCCAGGTATGGGAAAAAAGCACTGTCTTGAGACTGGATGAGTTTGAATATGGGTAAAGGCAGCCTTGAGAAAAATGGAGAGAGCATTGTACTCTTTTGTTCCGTGGGTAGAATTCATCCGACTTACTGCTTCTTTTTGAAGCATTACCACCATTCGAAATGGAATTCTTTTGGTGTGCAATAAAGACTCCATCCAGGGAGAAGAAATGGCATAGGGCAAATTAGCAACAACTGCGAATTCCTTTATATCACTTGGCAGGTTGGCAAGTGGATACTTGACCGCATCCCCTTGGATGAGATCTAATTGTTGATCTGCAATAAAACGACCTAAGGTTTTTTCCAGATTTTTAACAAGTTCGCGATCAATCTCGACGGCAAATACAGGATGATTATTTGCCAAAATTTGTTTAGTTAATGTTCCCAAGCCCGGACCAATTTCAACCACTGGCATACCTT
Organism: Candidatus Seribacter sulfatis; assembly: GCF_964187635.1. Taxonomy (NCBI): domain Bacteria; kingdom Pseudomonadati; phylum Verrucomicrobiota; class Opitutia; order Opitutales; family Candidatus Seribacteraceae; genus Candidatus Seribacter; species Candidatus Seribacter sulfatis. The sequence continues at coordinate 44,685 of NZ_CAXLMO010000043.1, forward strand.
CAGGTAAATCCGCCATCGCGAGAGATTTACGGACAATATTTCCATCCACTAAGAAATTCTGCCCGAGTTTTTTCTTGGGCCTGTGATCTAGCTCATCTAAAATTTTTGAAGTTTCTGTGGGCGAAAGTGGCATAATTTCAAGGGCGGGAATTAAAAGATTAATCTCGTTGTTTCATCTGATGGATTAGCCCCTCGACATCATCAGATCTCATCAGTGCTTCACCACATAATACTGCGTCCGCTCCGCACTCTCGAACTTGCCACGCATCTTCGGGCTCAAAGATTCCACTTTCACTTACTTTAATAATTCCATCAGGAATTTGTGGGATTAATTTCTCAGATATTTCTAGATCAGTTACAAAACGGGTAAGGTCTCGATTATTTACCCCTAGGATTTTGGGGTCATGTCTGAGTGATTTTGTAAGTTCTTCTTCTTCGTGTATTTCATAAAGGCAATCCAATCCACTTACATCCGCTGCTTCACGCAGTACTTTTAATTCATCGTCTGATAATGCACGAACAATTAATAGAATGGCACTCGCTCCTGCCTCAAGTGCTTCGAGTACTTGGATCGGGTGTACCATAAAATCTTTTCGCAAGGTTGGAATTCCACGTTGGTGATTTTGAAGGAAATCATTCACTTCCCACAAATCTTCAAGTTGACCGCCAAAATATTTCATATCAGTCAAGATTGATAGGGCATCTGCATCCGCATTGAGATAAGTGCGACCCTGTTCCACCGCAGAGATATCCTCTGCAATATCTCCCGCAGATGGAGATTTCCTTTTGATTTCCGCAATAACTGAAAGCTCGTCCTGGGCGAGTGAATCATAAAAAGAAAAATCTTTTTTCATCCGCTTCCCTAATTGCTCCAGTTCATTCAATTTAACTGGACGAATACGAGAAGAAACTTCCTTTCGTTTCCATTCCATAATTTCGGCTAATTTATCCATTTAATTGAGAAGTTATTTTTATTTTGAGTTGAGTTTGAATTGCCATGTATTGTAACTCCTACAGAATGCGCGAGAGTGAGCGAAATTCAACGACTAAGACAAATTGTTACACAACTTCGGGCGCCAGATGGTTGTCCATGGGACAGGGAACAGACCCACCAATCCCTTCTCCGGTGTCTAGTGGAGGAGGTTTCTGAGGTTTTGGAAGCAGTGGATAATAATGATTTTGAATTAATGGAGGAGGAACTGGGAGATTTATTATTACAAGTCGTCATGCATGCCTGTTTAGCAGAGGAACAAAACCATTTTGATTTTGAGGATGTTGCCCGGGGGATTTCTGATAAATTGATTCGTCGACACCCTCATGTTTTTGGAGAGAAAGCAGAAACGGTCGATACCTCAGGTGAAGTCATAGATCGATGGGAATTAATCAAAGCAGAAGAGAAAAAAAAGAAGTTTGGTGAGAATGCAAAAATAAGTATTTTTAAGAATCTTCCTCCTCGATTACCGGCTTTGCTTTTTGCGAATGATATTTACAAAAGAGTGGCCAAAAATGGACTGGAGGAAAAAGGGGAATGGGAAGAGAATAATTCCACTGGATCTGCCCAAGAACTAAATGAGGAACTGGCAGGGAAAGCTCTTTTTGAATTGGTCGCTGCATGTCAGAAATCTGGAATCGATCCTGAATTAGCCCTTCGGAAATTTTCATCCGCTCAGGTGAAAAAACTGGAAGATTAATCGGACTATTTTAGGCTTTTATACCGATGAAAGATCGCGTGGAAGAGATCGTATTGAGCGAACTTGATCCCAATTTCAAGATTTCTTGCTTAATTCGTAAGTCAAATCGTGCTCGAAGAATTAATTTACGCATTCGTTCCAGAGAAAAAGCAGTCCTTACCCTTCCTCGTTGGACTTCGTATCGAGAAGGGTTGTCCTTTCTCTCTAATCAAAAAAAATGGTTGGAACAAAAAATCAAAACCTTTCCGGTTACTCAAAAACTAAGCGAGTACTTTATTGAAGGAGGACAGATTTGGATCAACAAAAGCCCCATTTTTCTTTCCTGGTCAGTAAATAATAACCGAAAGAAAGTATTTTCTGAGGTCTTGGAGGATGCCCTTCAACTTGATTTACCAACTACCGATACCATTGAGAACTATTTATTTAAATTCTTACGAGAATTAGCCCGTGAGAATTTAAAGTCGCGCCTTTTTACCCTTGCGGCAAAAGCAGAGTTAAATTGCGAGAATGTAAGGATTGGAAACCAGAGAAGTCGTTGGGGGTCTTGTTCTGCGAGGAGTACGATCTCATTAAATTGGAGGTTGATTTTGTTACCATACGAAATCGCGGATTATGTTATTTTTCATGAACTTGCCCACTTAAAACACCTAAATCATTCCCTTCAGTTTTGGGAATATTTGGAGTATATATGTCCGAATTCAAGAGTGTACGATAAGGAATTACTTAAAGCTGGGAAAAACGTGATTCGGTTGGGGCACATCGATTAGCAGTGAACTGCTGAACGGATCTATCTTACCCGACCTAATTCCCAGGCTGTTTTCCCGCCCAATGAACGTAGAAAGGGTAGTGCATCTCCAGTTTCTTCGGCCACATCAACTGGAGTAATTCCATCTGGGCCGTAACGGGAATTAACATCCAAGTTGTAGGATAATGCTTTTTGAACAAGGCTTCTTTTTCCAGAGAATGCAGCCCCATGCATCAAATTATATCCATCTTTTGCAGAAATATGAGGATTGGCATTTTGTGAGAGTAGGAATTCGACGATGTCTTCTTTGCCCGAAACCATTGCAACTAACAAGGGAGTGGCGCCAAAGGCGTCTTTTACATTGATCGAGTAACCATTATTAAGAAGCTTTTTAACCTGCTTCATATCGCCTAAACCAGCTGCCACATGTAATGGGTTTTGGTTATCAACTCCAATTTCTTCAAGTAAAGTAACAATTCCTTCATGTCCACCGGCAGCAGCCAGGTCGATAAAATTGGTACCGTGAATATCCTTCGCATGCGGGTCGGCTGAAAGAGCAAATAAAATCTCAAGCATTTCTTTTTCTCCACGAAGTGCCGCAGTCATGCCGGGTGTTTCTCCTTCATCTGTCTTAGCATCTACTTCTGCACCATCTTCGAGGAGTAATTCAAGGACTTGAATATTTCTTCCCCAGGCGGCACTATGCAGGGGGGTGGATTGATGCCTTCCACGTATGTTCGGATTACCACCATTGTTGAGTAGGTAATCTACAATTCGAGCATTTCCTTTATATGCCGCATAATGAATAGGGCTGTGACCAAAACGGTCGGTTGCATTAATTAATGAACCTTGTTGTACCGCTTGGATCACTAAGTTGAGGTCATTTTGAGCAATTGCCTGAAAAATGGATTGATTGGCTTGGTCAATTATCGCCTGACCTGCATGCTTGAATATGACTTCCCATCCCGAACGGTTTGCATCCAATAATTTAACATGGGTGATTAACTCACCGTCGATTACTTTACTCGAAATTCGGCTAAAGTCATCGGCGATATTTAAAAGTTTTAATTGAGGATAGCTTAGTGACGAGTGTTTACGAATTGATTGATTTGCCTGAACCACATTCAGGTCGAGTGCAAAGGAATGTTGATTGAGAAATCTTTTCCGGTTTTTTGAAAGCGGTACTATCGGTTTACTTTTTTCAATTTCACGAAGGTAGTTAATACTGGTAATCCAAAACTGATCTACCTGGTCGACCAGGTGGAGTTGATTAATGTTCAGTAGTGAGCGTATTGAATTAGATGAATTCAGTCCGGATAACAGTTGCTTAAGGGCAAGTTGTTGATCGATCCCCATTCCAAAAAGTAATACAGGAGAGATTGCGGGAGATAATTCTCCCTTCGGACTGTATTTAATTTGTTTGTTAAAGTGCCCTCCAGCGAAGATGAAATCTCCATTTGGGGTGGTAAGGAGTTCAGTAGGAGTGGAATTGAATCCAGGAAGTTTAACCTCTTTATTAATTTTTCCCTCACTCAGGATTTGTAGTAATTGATCCACTGCAAATATGGTTGCCTGCTGGACTTGCTTGGTGGGAACACTGAGACGGACAACGAGAGGAGAATCACCAGGAACTTGATCAAGCATTCCGATTTCTCGGATCGGTTTAGAATGATCATTGGTTGCTATTGAATACTCTAGAGTGGTGATCTTAACGGAGTCTTTGTTTGAAATTACGTGCATGCCAAACTGTCTGGTAAAAAAGGGATCCAATAAAGGAAGTAACTTTTTCCATTGATCATCAGGCCAGTTTTCTTGGACCACATTTGCCAATCCAGACCCATCTAAATAAAGAGAGATTTCACTTGGACGGGAGAAGTGTTTGGTAAGAGATTCAGGAAATTGATCCTCTTTGTTTTTGTTCGAAATCGATCGTGAAAGTTTATCTAGTTCAATATTGGAAGAATCTGAGTCACGAATGATCGGACCCACGCCGACGATGTAAAATACTTTACCCTTTCGTCCAAATTCGATAGGGAGTCCATTTTTTCGATATCGTATGCTTTTTCCCTTCCGTTTCTCAAAATCCATAGATTCTGCGAAATTTGCAATAAATTGATCTGCTTTTTTGGTGTCTCCAACGGTGGATACCAGTCCAAAGGAGAGGGGGTTCTTTTGGGAAGGTGTTGTGCGAACAAAAAACTGAACGGGGATGTCGAAGTTAAATCCATAATGTTCGCCCTCCAGTAGAAGACTTTTTAATTGTGGTGTTGAAAGGCTTAATACGTCGATGATTGGAGCCCATACTAGACTCTTTCTCACCTTTGACTTATTCAAAATGGCCTCTATATCAACAGAAAATACGAGAAATGAATCTTTCGGTACCTGACTGATGGAAGCGGGCAGTGCATTTAAAGGACGAGCAGAATATATAACGCTCCCTAGAATAAAGAGGGTTACAAATGTGCGTTTTAATAAAATGGAAATTGTCATGGACATAACTTCAAAGTACTTTGCGTTACGAAAGGGTCAAATTATCTTTCCATTTTTCTAATTGTTATTTTCAATGATCAATATTTTATATTTATGTTTACCGGAATAGTAGAAAATGTCGGGCGGGTAATTTCGTTCGAAGAAAAGAAAGAATCTTGGCTTCTTAAGCTTGATATTCCATTTGATGGATCGGATGGGATGGAGGCAGGTGCTAGTCTTTCTGTAAACGGTTGCTGCTTAACCTTTCGTGCAGATTCGAGCGGGGTAGGATCCTTTGATTTATTAGACGAAACTTTGGAAAGAACGAACCTCGGTAATTTGCAGGATGGGCATTTCGTAAACTTGGAACGTTCAATGCCAGCCAATGGTAGGGTGGGTGGACATTTTGTGACCGGCCATATTGATGCGTGCGGAGAGATTGAAATTTTTGAAGAACGTGGAAAAAACTTATACCTCCAAATCAAAGTACCTCCCACTCACAAGCAGTACTTAGTAGATAAAGGATGTATTGCGGTAGACGGATGTTCTCTTACTGTTTGTGATGTAACGGGAGATTCATTTGCTGTTTGGTTAATTCCACACACTCTTGGAAAGACAAATTTAATGAGTCGTCAACCTGGAGATCGGCTTAATCTTGAATTTGATTTACTCGCCAAGTATGTCGAGAAACTTGCTGCATCTTCAATCGAGCAATTATCTTGATGAATATTCCAGAAGCCAGTTTTGCTTTGCTTGAAGAACTCAAGCGTATGCGCGAAGAAGGAGTGCGTGAAATTTATCTTGAGGAGGAGACACTCACGCAGTTGGAAAAGAAGTTGGAACCGCTGATACCAGAACGTCCAGCTTCTCCTTTGAATAAGCCTACGCAAAAAAAAGCAGTAGATGTACCAACTTCCCGAAACAATCCCGTTAGACAGGAAACCACTTCGGTGGATACCGCTGAATCCACCCCGGCTATTGCCTCACAAGCTCCCCCGAAAACGATTACGGTAGAAGGTGCTGGTGTGTCAGGAGATAATGACGCAAAGTTTGCAACCCCGCCCAGCTTTACACTGCCCGAGGGTGATAAAAGAACAAAATGGAAATGGTTAGAAAAAGAAGTCAATAATTGCCCAATTTCAAATCCTGAAATTAATCCTGACGGTCAAATAATTTTTGGGAGGGGTGATCTTGATGCAGAATTATTTTTTTGTGGAGAATCTCCAAACGATGAGGATGAAAAGGCAGGTTCTGCCTTTGGAGGACCGGCGGGGGAATTGCTGGGTAAAATTATTGAAGCGATGGGTTTTCCGGTGCCTTCTGTTTATATTTCCAATATTTTACATTGGAAACCTAAGCATGACCTTGCTTTTGGACATCGTCCACCCAGTCAAGCTGAACTTCAATTTGCAATGCCCTATCTAAAAGCTCAATTAGAGATTGTTCAGCCTAAAGTGATTATTTCTCTTGGTAAAATCGCAACAGATGGATTTCTTGGGTTCGACTCAAAAAGAAGATTGGGAGATGTTCGTGGAAACTGGAATGAATATGAAGGTATTCCCCTCATGGTTACCTATCACCCATCTTACCTGCTTCATAATCCAAGTAAATCGGGAAAAAGAAAAGTATGGGAGGATATGTTAAAAGTGATGGAAAAGGTGGAAGTTTCGATAAGTGAAAAACAACAGGGATTTTTCCTTTAATTAATCGAAGTTCAGATATTTTAATGTCTTTTCGCAAAGCTCTATTAGTGATGGGGGGAGAACCGCCCTCAGAAGAAAGTCTACTTTGGCGCCGGGAGGAGGCAGATATTTCTATCGCGGTTGACGCCGGATGGTTATCCTTTCGTCATGCGGATATTTTCCCCGATGTGTTAATCGGGGATTTGGATAGTTGGGGAGGGGAGGAGAGTAGGGATGATATTCCACAGGAGGTCGAACTAATCGAGGTAAATGAGCAGGATAGAACTGATTTTCAAAAAGCACTCGATTACCTGAAAAAATATCCGGATATAACGGAAATCATTATTCTTGGTGGATTAGGGAATCGTACTGATCATTTGTTCGCCAATTTTCTAATCGCCTGTTCGGTAGACTCTGACCTAATCATTATTTTTGATTCTGAAAAAGAGTGGATTCGTCGGGTAACTTCAAATACAAAATTAAAGATTATCGGACAAGAGGGTGCGACAGTTAGTCTGCTCCCCATTACTTGTTGCAACTCTGTAAAAACTGCTGGATTGAAGTGGGAAATTGAAAACCAAGTGCTATCTGGCGTGGAATCATTTAGTCAAAGCAATATGTGTATTTCGAATGAGGCTTGGGTTTCCGTTGAGTCAGGAAGTTTATTAGTAATTTTACAAAAATAATATCTCCCGTTCTTTCAAGCTTGTAGCCTTTTTCAAATGTCACTTTGTACCATGAGAGCGAGGTTTGAAAATCACCTGTGATCTATTTTCCGACCATGCACAAAAAAGCCCTCTTGAAAGAGGGCTTTTAGGTAAAGTTAAAGTGGAAACTATTTGTATTGAGGGAGAAGATCTTGATCCATCGCTGCTTTGAAGTATTTCTCAGGATCTTTTTTCCAACGACGTTGAGCACTAGATGACCACAGATAGATCGTTTTTCCTTTGTATTCAACTGTTTTGGAATTTGGATTAATTACACGCTCCGGGTAAATGGGACAAAACTTTTGATCGAGCAACTTTACTTTATCTACTCCCAGTTTCTTTTGTTCGTCTGAACTGAAGAGTTTTGCAAGTACAGGTAGGGCTTTTAAGTAGTAGGCTTGATTCGAGTCGAACGCCTTGACGCAAGAACCACAGCAAAAATAAACCTTCTTTCCAAGAACTTCCGAAAATTCTTCGGTATCAATTTCATCTCCTGCCATGAGAGCACAAGTTTCTTGTTCAGCAAAGAGGCTGTTCGCGAGGAAAAGGGCAATAAGTAGAGTTGTAATATTTTTCATATACTTAACTAATGTCCTAAAAGTGAAATTTTATCAAGACTTTCGGAAGGTTTTCCCGAAAATATTTGATTAATCAATTTGACCTTTTGATGAAAATACTTGTGCATTGATATTGTTACCCATTTTGTAATGAATTCGGAAGATATAGAAAAGTATAGTGCAAAACTGTCAAAGTTAAGTCTTGAGATTGAGGATTACCTCAAGAAGAGTGAGGATTCTGCGTCCGCGGTCGAGCCCGATAATGCACTGGGTCGCTTATCTCGTATGGAAGCGATGCAAGATCAACAGATGGTGTTGGAGTTACGAAGGCGTAAAAAGAGGCAACTGTTGGACGTCGAAAACGCAATCAAGCGGATAGAACAGGAGAGCTTTGGATCCTGTATGTTTTGTGGTCAATCGATCTCACCGGATCGACTCGATGCCTTTCCGGAAGTTCAAACATGTGTGAATTGTGCGTAAATATTTAATTCGATAAAGGATTAAAAACTAATCCTTTATTTTCTATTTGTTTCAATTAATTCCCACTTTTTGAGTACAACTGACCTGGGGGACCAGGGTTGGTTATAGGCTCTTCATATCTATCACAAAACGGTATTTTACATCACTCTTTACTAGTCTTTTATAGGCAGCATTAATGTCGTTCATTTGAATCATCTCTACTTCTGAGACAATTTGTTTTTCTCCACAGAAATTCAACATCTCTTGTGTTTCTTTAATTCCGCCAATTAAGGAGCCAGCTAAGGTTTTTCTACCAAAAACAAGTTGCCCTACATTAATACTGAAAGTTTCTGGTGCACCCACTACGCACATAGTTCCGTCCACCTTTAATAAATCCATGTAGGGATCAAATGAGTGATTTACGGGAATCGTATTGAGAATGAAATCAAATTGTCCCAGTTCTTTTTCCATCGCATCCGGATCCGTTGAAATTAAAACCTCATCGGCACCCAAACTTTTTGCATCAGTTCCTTTTCCTGGCGAGGTTGTTATCATTACAGTATGGGCACCAAGAGCATGGGAAAATTTTACCCCCATATGGCCTAGCCCTCCAAGGCCCACGATACCTACTTTCTTGCCCGGGCCCACATTCCAATGTTTTAATGGGGAATAAGTGGTTATACCCGCACAGAGGAGGGGGGCAGTTGCTTTTAAATCAAGGCTATTGGGCATGGAAAGTATAAAGCTTTCATCGGCGACAATACTTTTTGAATATCCTCCAAATGTAAATCCGCCTGGATCCTCAGTCGGGCTATTGTATGTCGCCGTAAATCCATTCAAGCAATATTGTTCCTCTCCACTGATACAAGATTGGCACTCTCCGCAGGATTTAACCATGCATCCAATCGCGGCAACATCGCCGACTTTAAATTGTTTCACATCAGTTCCAACCTCTGAAACCCGTCCCACAATCTCGTGGCCAGGTACGACCGGGTATTCGCTCATGCCCCAATCATTGTTTACAAAATGAAGGTCGGTGTGACATACACCACAGTAATCGATTTCAATTTGTACATCATTGGATGCAACTAAGCGACGTTGAATGGGATAAGATTCTAAAGGAGATTTTGCATTGTGAGATGCGTATGCGTCTATTGTTTTCATATTTTAAATCTATAGATTTTAAAAGTTGTAGTGTTTAATTTTTGAGTATCCTGTTACTCGAAGTTAAATCCTGAGACTTTGCAATACAAGTCTAGTATGAGATTAATCAAATGAGTCATTCTCGATTCCAATCCTTGACCTTAATCTATTCCCTCATTCATAATTATAGGATGAAAAAATTGATTATTTGTATATTTATCTTTTGGGGTCTTGCAGGGTGTAGTCAAGAGGAGGAGCCAATCCCGTCTTTTCCAAAAATCGATAATCCTCTCGATCGGGAAGATAAACTAAAATCAACAAGTAAGGAGGCGGTCGATTTTTCAGAAATTAGCATTACCATCGAGAACGAAATAGAGATATTAAGACTTTCGACTAATGGAGAACGATACAACGGTTGGGTCAAAAAAAGTTATGAAAATGGAAAACTAGGATATCTTTTTCATTCCCAAAATGGAATGCAGGACGGATTATATACCGCATGGTATAGAAATGGAAAAAAAATGGTCGAGCGGACCTGGAAGAATGGAATGCGGAATGGACCCTTTAAGTTATGGACAGATGCAGGAATTTTAGACTCTCGTGGATTTAATCAAAATAATTTGAGGGATGGGCTTTTCGAAGAGTTTTATGCGGTCGGTAAAATAAAATCCAAGATCGAATATAGTAAAGGAAGGATACAAACCTTTTTAAGATGGAAACCAGACGGTACAAAATGCCCAGACACCCTCGTTAAGGCCGGAACTGGGTTAGTGATTCATTACAAAGAGGATGGCACGGTTGATTCAAATGAATCTTATTTAGATGGAGAGTATGATTACGGATATCCTTCAGATATAAATGAAACTTCTTTGAATACGGAAGACAAAGATAGTAATCCGATTAATTTAAATACTTCCCAAGCTGAAGTGTCTGAGGATGAAGTACCCGTGATCGAGTAAATTCATTCGGACACTTTTATTTTTCCTTTTTATCAAGAACCGGATCAAACCAAGCGGGAATAATTTCTAAATCCGCTTTCTCTCCGATACAGTAAACAACATCACCCACTTCTAAAACCGTATCCGCTAGTCGGTGTAAAATAAGTTCTTCTTCCCTCTTAATTGCGATTACCAAAACGCCTGTTTTTTCAGCAATTTTAAGTTCTTTTGGGGACTTCGATTCTGCTCTGCTTCCAGCAATGAGGAGAATATTTTCTACGGTTAAGTCCTTCAGTTCTTCGTGGTCACGAATCGGAAGTGCATCTTCTTTAAATTCCCGGTCCGAGTGCATGGTTTGTGAACGGGCATGATCAATTTCGCGGATAATCAAATTTCGGGGAACTTCCAATTTTCTAAGAACACGGGAGAGAACTTCTAATCCCCCCTCGACCTCGCAGGCAATTACACCAGCGGGCTTGAATTTGTTAAAATCTTCTACCCCTATCATGTATTGCGTTCGTACAAAGATTGGAACATTCACTTGCAGTCGATCAATCGTAGCTAATACCCGTTCGGTTGCTCCATGATCGTTAATCATAACCACAACGGCACGTGCAGATTCAAGGTGAGCATGGCCAAGTGCTTCCTCACTGGTTGCATCGGCGTAATAGACAGGATCTCCCCGCCCCCGTCCTCGCGAGACATTATCGGAGTTCATTTCCAAAACAACTGTTTCGATTGATAATGTTCGCAGACTTGCTGTCAAAAGTTCCCCAGAAATTCCATATCCGATGATAATGACATGGTCATTGTGACCCACTGTTTTCTGCTCCAGATCTTCCGCACTCTTCGTTCGCAATAACTTCGCCAGTGGATCGAGGACCCTTTCTCCTGCAGTGAAATGGGGAGCCTTGTATACAATTAAAGGAGTGAGGAACATACTGAGGATTCCCGCATTTAAAAGCGGTGCAATCTCATCGCTTGAAAGAACATCTTCTTGAATTGCTAATTGGATTAGAACAAACCCAAATTCACCGAACTGAGCCAAGCCTACCCCAGCCAGCCAAGCTGCTCTTGGAGGGAAACGCATAAACATGGCAGCGAGGGAAGCGATGAGTCCTTTACCAAAAAGAAAAGCAAGTAAGAGGAGGAGAACTTCACCCGTATAATCAAACAACACATCAAAATTAAAAAACATTCCAATCGATACAAAAAAGAAACTTACAAAGACATCCTTGAGCGGTAGGATATCCCCCATGGCTCGATGCCGAAAGTCGGTGTCTGCCACAATCATGCCGGCAAGGAAAGAACCAAGGGCAAGGGAAAGCCCGGTCAGAGAGGTGAGGTAAGCAGTGCCAATACATAGGCAGAGGACAGTGAGAATGAACACCTCGCTACTTCGACTTGCATCCACCCATTTGAAAAGTAAGGGAACCAATTTACGGGAACAGACGAAAAGTGCAGTTACCATTAAAACTGCTTGTGCCATCGCTATCCCAATTTCTTTCCATACATACAAATTCTCTAAGCCCTGCGAGAGAAGGGGAATAATTAAGACCATTGGTACAATGCAAAGGTCTTGAAATATAAGGGTCCCCACAATAAATCGACCATGGGGGGCATCTAATTCATTTCTTTCATTAAGTGTGCGCAAAACCAAAGCGGTGCTCGACAAGGCAAAGACAAACCCATACACGATTGCTTCTGGTAGGGGGCGATTTAATGAGAGGGCAACTACTGTTGTAATAGAGGCAGTTGCACCCACCTGTAATAGCCCACCCAATGCAACCTGTCTGAAAATATGTTTTAGTCGGCCGAGGGAGAATTCTAATCCGATAGTAAATAATAGGAAAACCACACCAACTTCGGCAATCACTTCAATAGTTTCTGAATCATTGGCCAAAGAAAGTCCGTGCGGGCCGACCAAAGCACCTGTTAGCACTAAACCTGCGACAACTGGTAGTTTAAAACGACCAAGCACAAGAGTCACAATTATGCTTACTGTTGCAATGAGAGTTATTTCTTCAAGAAAATGCATTGATTATTTCTGTTATGATTTAAAAGCATGTGATTAAGCACAACCCTACTTGTTGCTTTTTTTGGGCATGAGCTCAAACAATATTGAATTTTTATTTATGCAGTTAGATTGACTATTTTCCTCGAGTGCTTCTAGCATCATTTTGTGAAGTTATACTCCATCTATTTTCAAAGTTTAATTGTGGCATTATGTTGCCAATGGGCAAGTGGAGCACAGTACCCTAATTTTGATGATCGCTCGGTGGTTACAAAAATTATCTCAGATGCATTGGTTGGGGAGTGGGATGAATTCAATAACAAGTCTTTACCTTTTGCCGAGTTTAGGCAAAAGCAAGGACTTCAATATGAAAGGGCAGGTGCCCAACCATACTCTGGTTTTTACGTACAGTTGGACGGAAACAAAAGAATACGCAATCTGAGGCATTTTCAGGAAGGGGTTATGGACGGACCTGTTGTTAGTTGGCGAGAAAATGGGCTTAAATTTCATCAGGGCAATTATTCACTTGGTAAAAAAAACGGAATACAAAGTTCTTGGTCAGAAAATAATATGAAAATACTGGAGCAAAATTACCAAATGGGGAAATTGGATGGATTATCTGTTCGATGGTTCAGAAATGGACAGAAGAGCTCGGAACAGATTTTTCAAAATGGAAAGATTGTTACTGCAATCGGTTGGAAGCCTAACGGTGAGAGATGCCCGTCTACCCGAGTGGTTGATGGAGTAGGGATGCTAGTGATTTACAATGATTTTGGTGAGGAAGCTAATCGGGAGGAGTATGTGGCAAATAAGCAAAATCGTTCAATTGAGAGATATTCCAACGGTAATATTCGAGAGGAGGGATACTATAAAAATAACCAAAAAGATGGACTTTGGGTTTATTATCGGTTGGATGGGAAAGAACATTTTCGAGTCACTTATCTAGAGGGAGAAAGAATTAAAACGGAGTTTTCAACTGGGGCACTGGAAAATAGATTTTAGCACCAAAAGAAGCTCGCATTAAGTAATTCATATGCACGAGTGCCAAGAAGGACCTACCAATCAATAGCTTTATACCCGGCAACTTCTTGGTTGCTTTAGCTTCAACCTTTGCAGGTTACTCAACTTGTTTTGCTACGTTTTTGGGCTGGGTTGGGGTGATGCCAGGTACTTTCGATAGCTTAATCCAATTTGTTCCATCAGGTCAGCATAATCGTTACTTTTGAAATTGCCCGCCTTTGAGGAATTAGCGTACTTGTGTAACCGGATACGGGCCATTGGTCTTGCCTTCTTTTTCGATGTGGATCTGCAAGGATGGGAGGTTAATCGACTTAAAACTGTGGGGACATGGGGGTAAAAGTGAACT